>JASHUC010000496.1 GCA_030040235.1 Gammaproteobacteria bacterium
AGCACCCCGAGAGCGATGCCCGGCTGCATGCCGAGCTTTGCGCCGCACCGGACGTCGAGGCGCCCTCGCTCGCTCAGATGGAAGCCCTCGCATACACCCAGCAGGTGGTGAACGAGGCGCTGCGGCTGTACCCGCCCGGATGGCTGCTCTCGCGCCGGGCGATCGCCCCGGACGTGCTCGGGGGCTACGAGATCGCCGCAGGGAGCGATGTGCTCCTCTCACCCTACCTGCTGCACCGGCACCCACGATACTGGCAGGACCCGCAAGCCTTCCGGCCCGAGCGCTTCGCTCCCGATCACGCCGCCGAAAGACCCCGCTTCGCCTACATGCCGTTCGCCGCGGGGCCCCGGCACTGCATCGGCGAAACGTTCGCTCTTTACGAAATGCTCGTGCACCTGTACAAAGTCGCGCGCCGCTACCGGCTCGTCCGCGCCTCCAACGAGCCGATCATGCTCGAGGCGCAGATCAATCTCCGGACGCGCAATCCGCTCTACATGAGGCTGGAAGCCCGCTGATGTTCAATGCCGCAACGCTGACCGAGCTCCTCGAAGCGAACCGCAGGGTTCCGCGCGCCCTCACCTACCTCGAGGGAGAGCAGACCGAGCGCCGGGTCTCCTTCGGAGAGCTCTACGACCGGGCGATCGGCATCCTCTATCACCTGCAACGGCTCGGCATGCGCCGTGGGGATAAGCTGATCCTGTTCCTCGGCGACAACGAACAGTTCATCGACGCCTTCTGCGCGGCCTTGCTGGGCGGCATCATTCCGGTGCCGGTTGCCATCGGCATCAGCGATGAGCACCGGCACAAGCTCCTGCGCATCGCGCGCAAGCTCGGCGCTCCCTATCTCTACACCGACCGGCGCTCGCTCGAGCGCATCGGCGCACTCGCGGAGCAGGTGGGCGAGCAAAAGACTTTCGAGCACCTGCGTACGCACGTATTCCTCGTCGATCAGCTCGACGACATCTCACGCGCCGGCAAACCCCACCGGGCCGAGCCGGGCGATACCGCCTTCATCCAGTTCTCCTCCGGCTCGACGAGCGAGCCCAAGGGCGTCGTGCTCACGCACCGGAACATCATCTCGCACAATCTCGGCTCGACCGAGGTGGGCGGCTTCAACGAGCACGACGTGAGCCTCTCGTGGATGCCTCTCACCCACGACATGGGACTGATCGGCTTCTTCCTGGTCATGTTCGCCAACCGCGTGCACGTGCATCTGATGCCGACCGAGCTGTTCGTGCGCCGTCCACTGCTGTGGCTCACGTTCGCGGCCAAGAAGCGTGCGACCATCCTATGCTCGCCGAACTTCGGCTACCGCCACTACCTCAAGGTGCTCGGGGATCGTCCGCTCGAGGGCCTCGACCTCTCGGCCGTGCGGCTCATCTTCAACGGCGCCGAGCCCATCTCGGTCGATCTGTGCGAGGAGTTCCTCGCGCGCCTTGCGCCCACCGGCCTCAACGGAGAAACGATGTTCCCCGTGTACGGGCTGGCCGAAGCCTCCCTCGCGGTGAGCTTCCCTTCGGTCGGGGCTCCGTATCGCACGATCAGCCTCGACCGCGAGCATCTCGGTGTCGGGGACACGGTTGAGCCCGCGGCACCCCGCACACGCAATGCGGTCGAGTTCGTTTCCGTCGGACGCGCGATCCCCTACATGAGCCTGCGCGTGACCGGCGGTGACGATCGGCCGTTTCCGGATGGCACGGTCGGGAACATCGAGATCACGGGGGACAGTGTCACGCGCGGCTATTACGAGGATCCGCAAACCAATGCGGCCACGTTCACCGCGGACGGCTGGCTACGCACCGGCGATCTCGGCGTCATCGAGAGCGGCGAGCTCTTCATCACCGGCCGTGCCAAGGAGATCCTGTTCGTCAACGGGCAGAACTACTATCCGCATGATCTGGAGGGCATCGCACAGCGCGCCGAGGGACTCGAGCTCGGCAAGGTCGTCGTGGGAGGCGCGCGCCCGCCGGGTGCGCAGACCGATCAGCTGATCGTTTTCGTCCTGCACCGCGGCGAACTCGAGGATTTCCTCCCCGTTGCGGCCGAGGTCACGCGCCTCCTCAACGAGCACACGGGTCTCGAGGTGACCGAGGTCGTTCCGGTCAAGCGCATCCCGAAGACGACGAGCGGCAAGATCCAGCGCCACGTGCTCGAGAAGAGCTACGAGGACGGAGAGTTCGCGGCGGAGCTCGAGACGCTCGCGCGGCTGCGAGAGGCGCGGCGAGGCCCGGTGAGCGCCTCGCGCACCGACATCGAGGAGAAGCTCCGCACGATCTGCGATGCGGCGCTCGAGGGCAAGAAGATCGGCGTCGAGGACAATCTCTTCGAGATCGGCGCGAGCTCGCTCAAGCTCATCGAGATTCACGAGCAGATCGATCGGCAGTACCCCGGCGCCGTCGACCTCACCGAGCTGTTCGATTTCCCGACGATCGCCGAGCTCGCCCGCCACCTCGAAACCAAGCTTGCAACCTCCGCTCCCGCGACCGCGTGACTTGTACGCTGGAGGCACCCCGATCCACTTCAAGCCTTCGCATACAGCGAGCGTTTCAGCTTCCACCGTTTGTGTGACCACGGCCAATCGGCGGGCGCCGCGCGGATCTGCTCCTCGACGAACCTTGCGTAGCGCTCGGTGAGCTCCCCGGGAGCGAGCCCCTCGCGGGCGGCCGCGAGAGGTCTCACGATGCAGGCGTAGTAGCCGCGCCGCAAGCGCCGAATTCCGACGAAGAACACCGGGAAGCGCGTGGAGCGCGCGATTTCCTCCGCACCCACGTAGAACGCCGTGTCGCGATTGAGGAACCGCGTCCAGTGCTTGTGCTCGCTGGTGCGCGGCTCCTGGTCGGCGATCATCGCAATGGCACGCGGCGTGCGCCCGCGCTTGATGATGTCGCCGAGAAGCTCCTGCGCCGGCACCAGCCGGCTCCCGAAGCGCGTACGGAGCTTGAACATCTCGCGCTCGGCCCACGGATCGACCAGCGGCTTGTACGCCGCATCGAGCGGAAAGCCGAGCTCCATCGACACCGCGAGCAGTGCCCATTCCCAGTTGCACTGATGGGCGCCGACCAGCACGACGGGGGTACCGCCGGCAAGCAGCTCGCGCACGGGTTCGAGCCCCGCGACGGTGACTCGCTCGCGAAGCACCCGCGCCGGCAGGGTCGCCGCCTTGACGATCTCGACGGCCACCTCGCCGAAGCCGCGATAGTAGCGGCGCATGAGCTCGCGCCGTTGCCGCTCATCGAGCTCCGGAAAGGCAATCGAGAGGTTCTCCCGCACGACACTCTCGCGGTACGGAAACACCCGGCACGCGAGCCAGGCGAGGAAATGCGCCAGCCCGTAGAGTACCCACCAGGGCAGCGCCGCCACCACGCGCACCCACCACGCCGCGGGCCTCGTCGATTGAGAGTCGGGATGCCTCACCCCGACAGGCTATCACCGTACTAGGATGCGCGCCGCTGCGTCAGAGTCGCGAAATCCGGCGCCGAGAAGAACGCGTCGAGTTCATTGAGCTCAGCGGCAATCGCCTCGATCGACGCCGCGAGGCGCTCGCTCGAGTGCTGGGTCGAGCCGGTTTCGAGCTCGGAGGCGAGATCCCGCAGTCGCGTGGCACCGATGTTGTCGCTGCCGCCCCTGAGCTTGTGAGCGGCGCGGCGCACGCGCTCCCGATCGCCCGCCGCAATGGCCTCGCGCATGTCGGTGAGCGCGCTCGCGGCGCTGGCGCGAAAGGCGGCGAGCAGCTCGCGCATGAACGCGGTGTCCTCGGCGGCAAGGCTGCCGAGGCGCGCCAGATCGATCGGTGCGGAGGCAAGGCCGGGCCCCGGTGTGCGCTCCCCCGGGCCCCTCGCCAGCACGAAGCGCTCCAGGACATCCTGCAGGCGCTGCGGCTCGAGAGGCTTGCCGAGCACATCGTCCATGCCGGCGTCCATGCAGCTCT
>JASHUC010000497.1 GCA_030040235.1 Gammaproteobacteria bacterium
GCCGGCGATCTCGTGCACACCGGGCCGACGGGCACGAACGTCGGAGATCTCGTCCTGGGGCTCGAGCTCGCGGAACCCGAGGCTCGCGCATGGTTAAATAGGTCATGCGGCTGTTGATCATCGGGGAGGATCCGGCCTATCGCGCCTTGCTCAAGCATCACGTGAGCTGCCGCTGGCCGCAGGCCGCGTGTCTCGAATACGACGCCGCGGCGCACGGCCCCCTGCCGCCCGAGATTCGGGCGCCGGCTTTCGAGGCCGTGCTGCTCGGCTGCCCCGGCCGAATCGACTGGCTCGAAGATCTCGTGCAGCGACCGGGCTTCGCCCCCGTCGTGTTCGTGAGCGGGCACGCCGAGGATGACGGGGCACGGCGCGCGCGCATGCTCGGGGCGAGCGCCGTCTTCGGCGCCGAGCGGATCGAGCACGAGGCCTTCGTCGCTGCGATCGCCGCGGCCGCCGCGCAGCAGACGGGCGCGCGCGCCGCGCGAGCCGCGGAGGGTTTCGAGACCTGCCGGTTCAGCGGCGCGCGCATTCCGGGGTACCGCCGCGTGCGCCGTCTCGCGAGCAGCCGCATCTCGGAGCTCTACCTTGCCGAAAGCGAGCTCGAGCCCACGCTCGTCGTGGTCAAGGTCGCGCGCGAGCGGCTCAAGGACAGCGCGCTCGATCCTTCGTTCCGGAGATTCGTGCAGGAGCACGAGATCGTGCAACGTATCCAGCATCCGCGGGTGGTGCGGTTGCACGAGCTCGGGGTGAGCGAGCAGCACGCCTACCTCGTGATGGAGTACTTCCGCGCCGGGGACTTGCGCAAGCGCATGCGCTCGGGGGTGACCGCGGCGCAGGCGCTCGCGCTCGTCGGGGAGCTCGCGCTCGCGCTCGAGCCGATCCACGCGGCCGGCGTGATTCACCGTGATTTGAAACCGGGCAACGTCATGCTGCGTGAGGACGGCTCGCTCGTCCTGATCGATTTCGGGCTGGCCCATCACGCGGCCTTGTCGCTGGCCGCCGAGCCCAACCTCATCTCCGGTACTCCGCAGTACATGAGTCCCGAGCAGGGGCACGGGGAACCGATCGACGCACGCAGCGATCTGTACAGCCTCGGGGTCATCCTCTACGAGATGCTGAGCGGGCGAAAGCCGTACACGTCCGAAAATCCCATGGCGATCGTTTACCTGCACCGCAATGCCCCGCTGCCTGTCTTGCCGGAGCGGCTCGCGAAGCTGCAGCCTCTGATGGACAGATTGCTCGCCAAGCAGCCGGCGGACCGCTTCGCCAGCGCCGCCGAAGCGGCAACCGCACTGCAACGCGCGCTGGGGGCTCTCGACTCTGCCGAGCTCGCGGCGTGAGTCCCGCCAGAGCCCGTGCGCTTCCCGAGATCCTCCTCGCTGCCACGCCCGAGGAATGGGTGGATGCGGCCGCCGCGCGCTGGCCGGAGCTGCTGCTCGACCACGCGACCTGCGAGAAAAAGGCCGCCTCGACGGCCCTCGCGCTGATGTTCATCTATCCCGAGGACCGGCCCCTGGCCGCGATGCTCTCGAGGCTCGCGCGCGAGGAGCTCAGGCATTTCGAGCGGGTTCACTCGCTCATCCAGGCGCTCGGCGTGCCCTTCGGCCGGCAGAAGCCGGGCCGGTATGCCGCGGGGCTCCGTGCCGAGCTCGCGACGGCCGACCCGGGCCGCAAACTCGATCTGCTGCTCATGGCCGCGCTCATCGAGGCGCGCTCCTGCGAGCGCTTCGGGCTGCTCGCGCCACGCCTTCCGGGGGCACTCGGAACGCTCTACGGGGAGCTCGAGCGCTCCGAGGCACGCCATTTCGAGCGGTATCTCGAGTTCGCACGGCTCACCTCACCGGCCCAGTGGCAGGAGCGGCTCACCGTGCTCGCAGGGCGCGAGGCCGAGCTTGCGACCGGGCCCGATCCGGAGTTCCGATTCCACTCCGGAGTCCCTGCCAACAATTCATTACAAGCGACCCCGCAACCCGGTCTTAGTCTCGAGCAATGAACGATCGACCGCACCTGCTCATCGTGGACGACGACCGCGAGATCCGCACGCTCCTCGGTCAGTACTTCGAGACGCACGGCTATCGCACCACGGCCGTTGCCGAGGGCAAAGCCATGCGCAAGGTGCTGCAGCAGTCGCACGTCGATCTGCTCGTGCTCGATCTGATGCTGCCGGGTGAGGACGGACTCGCCCTCTGCCGCGAGCTGCGCACGCGCTCGCAGCTGCCGATCATCATGCTCACGGCGCGGGGCGATGACGTGGATCGCATCGTGGGGCTCGAGGTCGGAGCGGACGATTACGTGCCGAAGCCGTTCAACCCCCGCGAGCTTCTCGGCCGCGTGAAGGCGGTGCTGCGTCGTGCGGCGCACGCGCCCCGGGATCCGGATCCGGCTGCGGTGCGCGGCTTCAAGTTCGCAGGCTGGCAGCTCGACACCACGACACGTGCGCTCACGGATCCCTCGGGCTCGAGCCCCGCGTTGTCCGGCGCGGAGTACCGGCTGCTTGCGGTCCTTCTCGCCTCGCCGAACCGTGTGCTCTCGCGCTCACAGCTCACGGAGCTCCTCCGCGGCCGTGAGGCCGATCCGCTCGACCGCAGCATCGATGTGCGCGTGAGCCGTCTGCGCCAGATCCTGGGAGACGATGCCCGCGCGCCGCAGATCATCAAGACCGTGTACGGAGAGGGCTATGTCGTCGGTGTCGGCGTCGAAGCTTATTGAGCCGAGCCCGACCGAGGAGAGGACCCTCGCCCCGGCGCGCCACCGCCTCACACTCTGGCCACGCTCGCTGTTCGCGCGGCTGCTCGTCTCGGTGCTCGCAGCCGTGTTCCTCGCGCAGGCCCTGGCCTTCACCCTCGTTGCCCGCGAGCGAGACCGGTTCGTCGCCGAGGGCAACGTGCGCGAATGGTCGCGCCGCATCGTCGATCTCACCTACGCCCTGCAAGTGCTCGGTCCCGAGGAGCGCGCGCTCGCACGCGCGCGCCTGGAGCGCTGGCCTCCGGAGGCCGTGCAGCGCGCGCCGCCCGAGGAGCTGCGCGAGCCGCCGGCAAGCTCCGCCCCGGTGCGCGAGAACTCGAGTGTCGTGCCGGGCGCTGCGGCCAACTACGGCCGGGCGCTCGAGCAGCAGGTGCAATTGCAGCTCGGCCCGGATTACCGCGTCACGGTGAGTCCCGCGGCGCACGTCGCGGAGCGCGTGATCACGGTGACGCGCCAGCCGCCCGAGGGCTATGTGCGTGGCGGGCGGCTCTATGATGTGAGCGTGGGGCTGCCGGACGGGGACGCGCTCACGTTCCGCGTGGCGCAGGGCAGGCGCGGGCCGCTCCTGCCGCGCAATCTGGTCATGAACCTGCTGATGCTCACCCTCGCGACGGCGATCGTGCTCTACATCGTCGCGCGCAGTATCACCCGTCCACTGTCGGAGCTCGCGAGCGCGGCGGAAGCCGTCGGGCGCGACGTGAATCAGCCCCCGCTCGAGGAGCGGGGCGCGCAGGAGCTGCGCGAGGCCGCGCGCGCTTTCAACACGATGCAGGAGCGCATGCACCGGTACGTGGACAGCCGCACGAGAGTGCTCGCTGCCATGTCGCACGATCTGAAGACGCCCCTCACGCGCATGCGGCTGCGCGTCGAGACGCTCGTGGAGGCCGCGGCGCAGGAGCGCTTCGAGCGCGACCTCGACGAGATGGAGAGCATGGTGCGTGGAGCACTGGCGCTGCTCAAGAACCTGAGCGATGACGAGGTCGCCGTGCCGATCGATGCCAATGGCCTCCTGGCGACGCTGCAGTCGGAATTCGCCGAGCTGGGGGCGAGCGTGAAGATCCGGGGACGGGCGCGCGGGGCCTTCATCGGCAAGCCCCAGGCCCTCAAGCGCTGCCTCACGAACCTCATCTCGAACGCCGTCAACTTCGGCGCGCGCGCAACCGTCGCGGTGGAGGACGGCGCGGCGCTCGTTTTGAAGGTGCGGGACGAGGGCCCCGGGCTTCCCGCGGAGGAGCTCGAGCGCGTGTTCGAGCCGTTCTACCGAGTCGAGTCCTCGCGCAACCGCGACACCGGAGGCACCGGCCTCGGCCTGAGCATCGCACGCGACATCGCGCAGACGCACGGCGGCTCGCTCGTGCTCCGTAATCTGCCCGCGCGCGGGC
>JASHUC010000005.1 GCA_030040235.1 Gammaproteobacteria bacterium
ACGAGATCTGCGAACCGCGGGTCGGTGCGGATCGGATCGAAGTAGGGGTGCACCTTGAGGAATTGCAGGATGTTCGACTGCTCGGCGTACGCCTGCTCGAGCCAGCGAAAGGCGGCGTCGCTGTCCCCGAGCCCCAGATAGGCATTCACGAAGGCGGCTGCGGGGACGTAACCCGCCGCCCTGCGTCGTTCGAGATCCGCGAGCAGCCGCAGCGCATCGGCGCGCCGTCCCGAGCGGGCGTAAGCGCGGATGAGCACGCCGACCGCGGCGGGACTTCCTCTCGAGAGCGCGACCGCCTTCTCGAGCACCGGGACCGCCTCGCCGGGGCGATCCGTCGCGGCAAGCACGAACCCCAGGTCCTGCAGGGCATCGAACTCGTCGGGGTGCACGGCAAGCTCGCCCCGCAGCTCCCGCAAGGCTTCCTCGAAGCGATGCGACTGGAACAGGAACCAGCCGACATCGTCGCCCGACACCACGAGCGGGTCGAGTTGCCGGGCGCGCTCCACGAAGGAGAACGCCTCGTCCGTGCGTCCCTGGCACAGGAGCCAGAAGGCCAATCCGTAGTGTGCGAACGCGTCATTGGGGCTGAGGTCGAGCGCACGACGGTACTCGGCCTCCGCCTCCTTCCAGTGCCACTGCTCCTGCTCGGTGTTCGCGAGCAGAACGTGGGCTTCCACGAGACCCGGGTCGAGCTGCAGCGCCTTGCGGGCTGTGGCGATCACCTTGGGCCGTGTCTCGGCGGGGGAGCCGCCCACCTCGACCGTGCCGAGCCTCGTATAGGCCCCCGCGAGCCCGAAATAAGCCGGCGCGAACGTCGGATCCATCCGGATCGCCTGCTCGAAGTCAGCGATACTCACCTCGTAGTCGGCCCTGGTGCGGCTCCTGGCGTACGCGAACCGTCCTTTGAGATAGCTCTCGTAGACCTCGGGCGCGACCGTTCGCACGGCCTTGAGCCTCTCACGCTCCGCTCCGGTGACCGTCACTTCGACTCTCTCGGCGATCGCCTGCGCGAGCTCGCTTTCGAGCGCGAGCGCATCCTGGAGCTCCCGATCGTAGGTCTCGGACCAGAAGTGCTCATCGCTCGCCGCGCGGATCAATTGCGCGGTGACGCGGATGCGGTTGCCCTCCCGGGTCACTGACCCTTCGACGAGCGCGTCGACCCCGAGCCTCCTGCCGATCTCGGACGCCGAGAGCTGCGGGTCCTTGAAGCGCATGACCGAGGTGTGGGAGATGACACGCAGATCGCGAATCCCCGCGAGCCTGCCGATGAGAGCCTCGGTCATGCCGTCCGCGAGATACTCCTGAGCCGGGTCTCCGGAGAGGTTTCTGAGCGGCAGGACGGCGAGCGAGGCGATCTTGGGGGGAGGCGCGCTCGTTTCAGCGGCTCGGCGCGCCAGGTAGTAGGCGCCCGCCACCGCGAGCACCGTGAGCGCGGCGAGGGCCAGCCAACGGCGGATCGGGAGCGGCTCACGCGGCGGTTCGCCGTTCGAGTGCGCGTCGGGGGATTTGTCGTGCCCCAGGAGCGCGGCACGAGCCTCACGCCAGGCATCGAGCTCGGAGGCGATCGCGTAGACCGACCCGCGCTTGTCATGGATGTGCCGGTGGACCGGCATTCTCTCGCGGCGTTCCCAGCGCTGGACCGTCGTGACATCGCGCTTGAGGTATGCAGCGATGGCCTTCCACGAATCCAGCCGCTTGGAAGCTCCGGCGTTGGTCGGCCACGCTTCCGGAGGCGGGCCATTCATCGTTGTCGTACTCGATCCGGCACTCCGAGCCGGCGCTCTTCGAATTCTAGTCCCGGGGGCCATGAACGGCAAAAGACAGCAGTTGACGGTACCTGCGGGCTTCGGCGCATTGCTGTTTGACGCGCCGCGCCGCCGCAACCGATGTTCGGCACCGGTAAGGCACCGGGTACGAACCCCGGTCTTTCCATCCATGAAAACTCAAACTGGAGATCTCACCATGAAAGCAGAAGGGCGGATGCGGATCCCGCGGGGGAGCGGGGTGTTCTCGGCGACAGCGCTCGCCGCGCTCGCGATCGGTGCCGGAGGCCTGACCCGCACTCTCGCGGGCGACCCTGCCACGCTGCCGGCGCATTTCACCGGAGTGCTGAATGACTACACTCCGTTGACGGATTCGGCCGGCGCGGCCATCAGCGGCAGCCCATACGAGATGCACGGAAAGTGGTCGCTCGACCTCGACCAGGGACGAGGCACTGCAACCTTCTCGGCTGAAATGACGATGGAGACGGCGGACTTCGCGAACACGGATCCGACGCACAATCCCACGGCGCTGAATGCTCACACGCACCACATCACCGTGACCGACGGCGTCATCCATGACGGTCCATCGGACTGGACGGACCTGTGCCAGCCGGCGTTCAAGCCTGCCGTTGCCGGGGGCTTCGTGGTCACCGGCACGGCAAACGTCACCGCAAACGGAGCCAACCCGCCGTTCGGCAATCCCTCGGCCGTGACCCTCTGCATCCTGGGCGGAGTGAAGACGCTTCTGACCACTCCGTATGCCTCGGTCGAGTTCTCGAATTTCACCCTGACCTTCGCGACGGGATCGCCCGCCAGTACCCACTTCGGATCTCAGGCGATCAATGGAGTGGTCGTGAAGTGCTATGGACCCTCGTGGCAACAGTCTCGGGACTGCGCCGTCGCGGTGCAGAACGAGGAGCAATGATAAGAGTGCACGCCTCCGCGGTGCAGCCGGGCCCGGCTCGACTGCACCCGCGGCGGCTACGGTTTGACGAACTTCAGCGTGAACCGGTCGCTCTCGCCGATCGCGGCATACTTGTCGCGGTCGGTCGCGCCGAGGCGATACGTCGGGGGCAGCGTCCACACGCCCTGCGGATAGTCCTTCGTGTCCTTCGGATTGGCGTTGACCTCTGAGCTCGCGGCAAGCTTGAAGCCGGCCGCCTCGATCAGCCGCACCGCGTAATCCTCGTTCACGTAGCCACTCTTCGCTTGCGCGTCCTGCGGCAGTCCAGGCTTTCCGCGGTGGTCCACCACGCCGAGAACGCCCCCGGGTTTCAGCGCGCGGTACATCGCCGCGAACGCTTGCGCAGCCCAGCCCTCGGCCATCCAGTCGTGCACGTTACGGAAGGTGAGCACCAGATCGGCGGAGCCGGCGGGCGCGATGTCCCCGCCCTCGGGCCCGAGGCGGGTGATCTGCGCTCCACCGTAGAGGTCGGGGCGCGAGGCGAGCATGTCGAGGAATGCCTGGCGCCGGCGCGTGACGTAGGTGCTCGCCGGATCGGCGGGTTCCATCGCCGCGTAGTACGTGCCCCGCTCGTGGACGAGGGGCGCAATGATCTCGGTGTACCAGCCGGAGTCGGGCCACACCTCCACCACCTGCATCTGCGGCCGAATGCCGAAGAAGAGGAGCGTCTCCTTGGGGTGGCGATAGGGATCGCGTGCCCGGTCCGCGGCCGAGCGCTGATCCCCCGCAAGGATCACATCGAGCCGAGCCGCCGTGGCGCGCTCCGCAGGCGATGGTTCGCCCGCAGCATGGGCTGCGGCACTTGCGCCCGCAGCATTCCCCGGACCTGCGGAGGCTCCGGCGCTGCGCGGCGTGCTGCAGCTCGATGCGCCGCCGGCGACGAACGCGACGATCGCGACGATGAGATAGGTGCCGGGCTTCGCTCGGGAGCGCATGCTCAAAACCTCAAGAAAAGCCCCGCGGCGGGCGGGGCTTTTCGGGGACCCAAAGACAGGTCGAAGGGCGGTCGTCTAGCGGCGGAACGGGCCGCCGCCCTGACGGGGTCGTTGTGGACGTTCCTGAGCCTCGTTGACGCGTAGTGGTCGGCCGTTCATCTGATGACCGTTCAGAGCCTGGATGGCGCCCTGAGCTTCGTTCTGAGGCATATCGACGAAACCGAAGCCGCGAGGCTTGCCGGTTTCGCGGTCATTGATGAGCTTGACCGATTCCACCTTGCCGTGACGCTCGAAAAGGACGCGAACGTCCTGCTCGGTGGCATTGAAGGGCAGATTGCCCACGTAGATCGTCGTCATCCAATCATCTCGCTGAAATGCGGACAG
>JASHUC010000498.1 GCA_030040235.1 Gammaproteobacteria bacterium
GCGGCGGGTTTGCCCGATGTCAATGCGCGGCGACCGCCCCTTCCAAGGATCGCGCCACCGCCTCGTGCATGATCTCACCCTCGTGCACGTTGAGTCCCCGCGCGAGGTGTGCATCGCGCTGCATCGCCGCCTCCCAGCCGCGATCCGCAAGCGCCCGCACGAAGGGCAGCGTCGCATTGGTCAGCGCGCACGTCGAGGTGCGAGGCACGGCGCCCGGCATGTTCGTGACGCAGTAGTGGATCACCCCGTCGAGATTGTAGGTGGGTGCGGCGTGGGTCGTCGGCCGGCTCGTCTCGACGCAACCTCCCTGATCGATCGCCACATCGACGATCACCGAGAGCGGCTTCATCTGCGCGACCATCGCGCGCGTGACGAGCTTCGGGGCCGAAGCGCCCGGGACGAGCACGGTCCCGATCACCACATCCGCTTCCGTGACGGCCTGCTCGACGGCATCCGCAGTCGAGTAGAGCGTCTTCAGGCGGCTGCCATGAAGGGCCGCGAGCTCGCGCAGGCGCTTGAGCGAGCGATCGATGACGGTCACATCCGCCTGCAGACCGAGGGCCATCTCGATCGCCTGCGTGCCCGCGACTCCACCGCCGAGCACCACCACCTTCGCGGGCGCAACGCCCGGCACGCCGCCGAGCAGCATCCCGCTGCCCCCGTTTGCCGTCTGCAGGCAGCTCGCGGCCACCTGGATCGACATGCGCCCCGCGACCTCGCTCATCGGGGTGAGGAGCGGGAGCGAGCCGTCGGGTGCGGTGACGGTCTCGTAGGCAATCGCGGTGCAGCCGCAGTCCGTGAGCGCGCGCGCCTGGGCCGGATCGGCCGCAAGGTGCAGATAGGTGAACAGCACCTGGCCCTCGCGCAACAGGCGGCATTCCGGAAGCTGCGGCTCCTTCACCTTCACGAGGAGCTCGGCGGCGCGGAAGACCTCGGCAGCGCTGCGCACGATGCGCGCGCCGACCGCCTCGTACTGCAGATCGAGGATGCCGACGCCCTCACCGGCATGCGTCTCGACGATGACGTCGTGACCGGCGGCGACGAGCTCGCGCACGCCAGCCGGAACGAGCCCGACCCGATACTCATGAACCTTGATCTCACGTGGCACACCGATACGCATGGCCCGGCCCTCGTGCGAATTCCGATGACTGAGGGTATCGCCCGGCACCCGCGCAGCCTTGCAAGATAGTGCATGAGATCGTCAGTACATCGCATATCCTTGCGTAAAAATCGAAAATGTAGGAACATTCTTGCAACCCCATGAAGCTCGATCGCATCGATCGCACCATTCTCGAGATCCTGCAGCGCGACGCCCGGATCACCAACGCCGCGCTCGCGGAGAAGGTGAGCCTGTCGGAGTCGGCGTGCCTGCGCCGGGTGCGCGCGCTCGAGGCCTCCGGGCTCATCACGGGCTACGGAGCGCGAATCGATCAGGAGAAGGCCGGGCTGCCGGTGAACGTCTTCGTGAGCATCACCCTCGACCGCCAGGACCAGACGGACCTCCAGGCCTTCGAGGCCGCGGTACGCAAGATTCCCGAGGTGATGGAGTGCTATCTCATGACCGGCGATTTCGATTATCTCGTGCGCGTCGCCGTTGCCGACACCGCCGATTTCGAGCGCGTGCACAGCCGCGAGCTCACCCGCTTGCCGGGGGTCGCGCGCGTGCATTCGAGCGTGGCACTGCGCGCCGTGGCGCGCCTGCACGTCCTACCGATTCGCTGAGCCGCTCTCCCAGCCCCCGCCGAGACTCTTGTAGAGCGCCACGAGGTCGGTCGACACCGCCGCGGTCGCCTCGGCCAGCGACAGCTCGTTCTGCTCAAGCGTGCGCTCGGCATCGAGAACGTCGAGGAAGCTCGCAACGCCCGACTCGTAGCGCTGCCTGGCGAGGGTGAGCGCCGTGCCGCTCGCCTCGGCGGCGGCAGCGAGCGACACGCGACGATCCTGATCCGACCCGTAGGCAGCCAGAGCGTTCTCCACCTCCTGCAGCGCTTGCAGGACCGTGCGCGCATAGTCGATCGCCGCTTCCTTCTCACGCACGTCCTGGAGGCGCACGGTCGCAAAGCGTCCCTTGTCGAAGATCGGCAACTCCAGAGTGGGCCCGAGCGAGGCGAAGCGGCTTGCCGCCTCGATGAGCTTCGAGAGCGTCTCCGATTGCAGTCCTCCGGCGGCACTGAGCGTGAGCTGCGGAAAGAGGTCCGCCACGGCGACGCCGGCGCGGGCGGTCGCCGCGTGCAGGCTCGCCTCGGCGCGCCGGATGTCGGGGCGGCGACGCGCGAGATCGGCCGGCAAGCCGATCGGCACTGCAGGAGGAACCGGCGGCACCGGCCGTGCCTCCCGCAGCTGCGCGCGCAGCGCATCCGGCGGCCGGCTCATGAGCTCGCTCAGCTGATTGACGTCCTGGGTGATCTCGCGCTCGAGCGGCGGCAGCCCGGCCTCCGTCGTGCGCACCTCGCTTGCGGCATTCTCCACATCGAGATCGGTCGTGAGCCCCGCGTTCCAGCGCTGCCGCGTGAGCTCGAGCACGTCGCGCTCGGTGGCGAGGCTTTGCTCGACGACCGACTTGCGCAACTGAGCCCCGCGCAGATCGATATACGCGTCGGCGACGTCGCTCTCGAGGGACACGAGCACATCGTGCGCGCTCTCGACCGAGCCCTGCAGATCCGCGTCGGCCGCCTCGATCGAGCGGCGCACGCTGCCGAACAGGTCGAGCTCCCAGGAGGCGCTCAAGCCGAGTTGATACTGGCTGTAGGGGTTCACGAGGAGGCCGGGCGGCAGCCCCGGGAAGGCGGAGCCGAGACCGAAGATCGCGCCGTTCGGCGTGTTGACGCTCAGCCGCTGGCGCGTGTAGCCCGCATTGGCGGAGAGGCTCGGCCACAAGGCCGAGGCCGTCACCGCGCGCTGCTCGCGGGCTTCCTCGATGCGCAGCACCGCCTCACGCACGTCGAGATTGGCGGCGGCGCTGCGCTCGATGAGCGAGGTGAGCATGGGGTCGTGAAAGCTCATCCACCAATCGAGGCTCTGCGGCTCGGCCGCACTCACCGCCCCCGCACGGGCCGCAGCTCGCTCGAGCGCCGTGGCTGACCACCTGGGCGGCACATCGGGCTTCGGCTTGACGAAGTTCGGCCCGACGGTGCAGCTCGCGAGCACGAGCGCCACGGCCGCCGCGCACAGCCTGCGAATCGAAGAGCCCGTGTCCGGAATGGCGGCGCGCATGGCAGTCACTGCAGGCGGTTACGGAACATCCACGAGGCGCCCGAGAGCGTGATGGCGGCGATGATCGCGAGCGGCCAGAGATCCGGGCCGAGCTGCACGAACGAGCTTCCCTCCAGATACACGCGCCGCGCGATATCGACCGCATAGCGCAGCGGGTTCGCGAGCGTGAAGTATTGCAGCGCGAGCGGCATGTTCTCGAGCGGCGTCGTGAGCCCCGAGAGCGTCGCGAACGGCATGATCAGCAGGAACGAGAACAGCATCGCCTGCTGCATGGTGTAGGAGACCGCCGAGACCATGAGGCCGAGCCCGACCGAGGCGAGCACGAAGCACGCCATGCCGAAGTAGAGCGTGAGGTAAGAGCCGGCGAAGGGGATGTGGAACCAGAGCTGCGCGACGGCGAGCACGCCGGTCGCCTGCATCATCCCGATGAGCATCGCGGGCAGCGCCTTGCCGGCCATGATCTCCGAGGGGCGATAAGGGGTCACGAGCAGCTGATCGAACGTGCCCTGCTCCCGCTCGCGCGCCACCGACATCGCCGCCAGCATCATCGTCTGCAGCAGCGTCAGCTGGCCGATCATCCCCGGGATCATGTACCAGCGCGTCTCGAGATTGGGGTTGTACCAGGCGCGCTCCTCGACGGTCACGGGCGGCCCGGCGAGGCCGTGGGCAGCGCGCCAGTCCGCATTGAACGACTCCACGACCGCGCTCGCGTAGCCGCTCGCCGTCCCGGCGACGTTGGAGTTGCGTCCGTCGGCAATCACCTGAACGTCCGCTGCCCGGCCCAGATCGAGCCGGCGTTCGAAATCGGGCGGGATGACCAGCACGAGCAGCGCGCGGCCCTCGTCGATCGTCGGACGGATCTGCGCGGCGCTCGCGAGGTTGGCCGCCCGCTCGAAGTTGCGGCTGCCGTCGAATTTCGCGATGAGCTCGCGCGAGGCGGCGCTCTGATCCTGATCGAGCACGGCGTAGGCGACGTGATTGAGATCGTAGGTCGCGGCGTAGCCGAAGATCAGCGTCTGGACGATCGGCGGCAGCAGCAGACTGTTGCGCGAGCGCCGCTCCTTGAGCACCGCGAGCAGCTCCTTGCGCGTGAGGGCGAGAATGCGCATGAGGGAGGCGAGCATCAGGCGAGCCTCTTGTGAGTGATGAGCCGGCTCGCCGAGCCGATGAGGACCAGCATGCCGAGCAGCACGGCGAGGTCCGGCAGCAGCACGCCCCAGACGTCACCGGCGAGGAACACGGTCTGCAGGAGCGACACGTAATAGCGCGCCGGCAGCAGGTAGGTGATCGCACGGATCGCGGCCGGCATGCTGCGCAGGTCGAACAGAAAGCCCGAGAGCATGAACGCGGGCATGAACGTCGCGAGCATGGTGAGCTGGCT
>JASHUC010000499.1 GCA_030040235.1 Gammaproteobacteria bacterium
CGGAAGTAGCGCGGATCGCTCCAGAGGGCCTTGTCCTTGTAGAAGTCCTTGGTCGTAAAGATGTCTATCGGCAGCGGGGTGATGCCGGGAGGCACCTTGCCGTCGCGCGCCGTGCCGATGAATGCTCCCTGGGCGGCATGCGGGCCCGGCCCACCCCGCGGGCCGAAGCGCCGGACGACCATTGGACCGACATAATCGGCCGTGCGCGCATCGGCTGCGAGCGGCCAGCCGCGTCCTACACTCTTGAAGCCGGGATCAGCGACCTGCTGCGCCCAGGCGGAGGCGCCGAACAGCCAGAGCGCCGCGATCGCGGATCCATGCCAAAGAGCAGTTCGACGCATTAACTTCCCCCACTCCGCGCCCGCGGTGTCGCGCACCACATAGCCGGGATGCGTACCGCGGAGAGGACACATGGTAGCGGGAAAATCACCGCCCGTTTCGGGCCGCCCCTCCAAGGGAGCTACGCCGCCCGGTCACGAGCGAGTTGACGCGCGCGAGTAGCGGGGCCGGCGTATCGCCCAGCCGGGCGCCCCGCGGCGCAGATCCCGGTGCGAAGCCTTGGGTGTACCCTAGCCGCCAGAGCGGGAGAGGCAGCCGGATGTCTGAGAGTACGGCGCTATTTGCACTCTATCGGGGTGTCACGCAGCTCGATTTCACCGGGCCGTTGGAGGTTTTCTCGCGCCTGCCGCAAACCCGCTGCGTGCTGGCGGCGACCGAGGCCGGGGAGGTTGCCGTCTCGGGGGGACTCACCCTCGCGAATGTTCTGCCGCTGGCAGACATCGAGCGTTGCACGCTGCTCTGCGTGCCGGGCGGCTACGGCTGCATTGCCGCCATGGAGGACGAAGGCTATCTCTCGGCCCTGCGCCGGCTGAGCGCGACCGCCCGCTTCGTGACCTCGGTGTGCACCGGATCCTTGCTCCTCGGCGCCGCGGGCCTGCTGCGCGGCCGCCGAGCGGCGTGCCACTGGGCGTGGCGCGACCTGCTGGCCGCCTTCGGCGCAACACCCGATCCGGCCCGTGTGGTGCGGGACGGACCGATCATCACGGGCGGCGGTGTCACCGCGGGCATCGACATGGCCCTCACGGTCCTCGCCGAGATCGCCGGTCGCGACTACGCCGAAGCCGTGCAGCTCACCCTCGAGTACGCCCCGTCACCGCCGTTTGATAGCGGCCGCCCGGAGCAGGCCCGGCCCGAGGTGCTCGAGGCCGTGCGGACCCGGATGGATGCCATGGGCGCCGAGCGCGAGGCCGCGGTGCGCCGAGCGGCCGAGCGGCTGCGTGCCGCGGCGCAGCCGGGTGGGCGTTAGAGAATCGTGGCTCCCAACTCAAGATCCAACCGCGCAACGTGGAGGTCCCCATGCAACGATCAGTCACTCGACGAGCGGCCCGCCGCGGCGTGAGCGTCAAACATCTCGTCCTCTCGTCCGCGGCGCTGCTCATGGCCGCAGCGGCCGCAGGGGCGCTCGCGCAGGCGGATGTCACCGCACTCATCGACCGGGCGCAGATCGAGAACCTGCTCGTGGACTACTATGCGAATCTCGGCGGCGGGGACCGCGGATTCGGGTCCTACTACACCTCGGACGGTGTGCTCGATGTGAACGGGATGGTCGCTCGCGGTAGAGCGGCCATCGAGGACCTCTACAAGAGGACCGCGGAGGGAACTCCGCGACTGCGCGGGACTTTCCGCATGCTGCTCACGAATGAAAAGATCATCGTCAAAGGCGAGGCCGCGACGGCGGATTGCATCTGGACGGGAGTCCGCTCAGCCACACCCGAGGCCACACCTCAATTCGTCGAGCAGGGCCGCGAGCACGACGAGCTCGTCAAGCGCAACGGCCGGTGGTACTTCCGTCACCGCGTGATCACGAGCGACGGCGGGCTGCCCGCGATGTTCCAGAAGACCTACAAAAAGAGGTGACGAGGCTCGGGCGCGAGGGCTCGCGACATATTGCGCCGTCGCGTGCCGGAACGCGACCTGCAGATGATGTCGGACGGCCAATGGCTTCGCGCTCACCGCGCGCCATCCCTGATCACTCGCTGGGTTTCGCGTCGACCGGCAGCGCGGACGTTCGCGTTCTCGCCAGAATCCCCAGGTAGTACGAGGCGTAATAGCCCACGACCGCTCCGAAGGTGGCGAGTGTGAGCGGATTGCGCTCGTACGCCAGCGCGAGGTTGGGGTTCCCGCCCACTGTGCCGTGCAGAACGTAGAACATATAGAAGTATCGGTACAGCAGGCGCCCGAGGAACAGTGCCGCCACGGCGAGTCCGATGTAGGCGTGCGGGGTGTAGAAGCGACCCTGGGGGGTCACCTCGAACTGCGTGTGCCGCAGCCCGATCACCCCCAGTGCGATGCCACAGGCGGCACCCGCGACGAATCCCTCCAGTATTCGTGCGTTGGCTCCGATCCCCACGAGAAGCATCACGGTGATGAGCGTGAGCAGGCCCACCCGGAACCACATCCGGCCGGGGTCGACCCGCTGACGGCCGAAGGTGCGGCGCAAGCGCCGAAAGATGCCCCAGACGATGAGGGCGACGACCAGGACGGGCGTGAGAAGGTGCGGATCCACTTGACCCCTCGTTCAGGTGTGCGCGTACCATCGTCCCGCGAGAAGGCCACCATGGTCAATTGCCGGAGCAGGAGTCTCCCGAACTCATGAAAAGCCCCCGACCGTATTCACCCCTCCGGCTCATCGTGTGGGCTCCGGCGCTCGTCCTCGTCCTGCATGCCGTCGCTGCAAGATCGGCTCCGCAATCGGCCGTCCCCGAGCGCCGAGGCACCGAGCTCGGCTTTGCCGTCTTTCAGCAACATTGCGTCTCCTGCCACGGCAATCCGGCCTTTCCGCGAGCTCCGACGCCGGCCGCGCTGCGCGCCATGACGCCGGAACGGATCTACACCGCGCTCACCACGGGCATGATGAAGGCGGTGGGCGATACGTTGAGCGAGGCGGATCGGCGCCGGGTCGCCGAATCCCTGGCGGGGCAGTTGCTCGGCTCCGCGCGCTCGGGCGATGCGAGCAGCATGCCCAACCGCTGCCCGAGCAATCCCCCGCTCCGTAACCTCGCCGGGCCCCGCTGGAACGGCTGGGGGAACGGGATCGAGAATCACCGCTTTCAAACTGCGCAGGCGGCCGGGCTGAGCGCCGCCTCGGTCCCGCACCTCGAGCTCAAATGGGCCTTCGGCTATCCGGGAGGCACCTCGGCCTACGGACAGCCGACGCTGGTTGCCGGCCGGGTGTTCGTCGGCACGGACACGGGGTTCGTCTATTCGCTCGATGCGGCATCGGGCTGCGTGTACTGGTCCTATCGCAGCCGCGCGGGCGTACGCAACGCCATGACCCTCGGACCCATCAAAGTGCACGGCGCGAGGCGCTACGCCGTCTTCTTCGGCGACCTGAAGGCGAATGCGTATGCGATCGATGCGCACAGCGGCCGGCAGATCTGGGTGACCCACGTCGAGAAGAACTTCGCCACGCGCGTGACGGCGGCGCCCGCTCTGTACCACGGCAGGCTGTACGTTCCGATCTCCGCCTGGGAAGGATTCTCGGCACGCATTCTCGATTATCCCTGCTGCACGGCCGTGGGAAGCGTGAGCGCGCTCGATGCGAATACCGGCAAGATCCTGTGGAAGACCTACACGATTGCCGAGCGGCCGCATCGCATCCGCAAGAACTCGCGCGGCATTCAGCTGTGGGCGCCGGCCGGTGTGCCGGTCTGGAACACCCCGACCGTGGACCCGCAGCGGCATGCGGTCTACTTCGGAACCGGTGACGCCTCGACCTACCCCGCGCCACCAACCTCGGATGCGGTCCTCGCACTCGATATGGCGAGCGGCCGGCTTCTCTGGTCACGGCAGATCTACCGCAACGACTCCTTCATCGTCGGGTGCAGTGGCACGAGCGTCACCGAGAACTGCCCCAAGGTCGTCGGCCCCGATTGGGATATCCCGATGTCCCCGATGCTCGAGAAGCTGCGCGACGGACGCGCGCTCGTGATCTTCGGCACCAAGCCCGGCGAGATCCTGGCGCTCGATGCCGATCACGGCGGTGAGCCGGTCTGGCGCATCAATGTGGCGAACGAGGCGAGCGCCGCCGCGGCACGCGCCGGCTCGGGCACCGCAGCGCCCATTCGTGCGAGCACGCGCGCACCCTCTGAGGCCCGCACGCGCGCAGGCGCAGCGCCGCGGCCCCGCGGCAACCTCGGACCCCTGTGGGGCGGCGCCATCGACGGCGGCGATGTGTATTTCGGACTCAACGCCGGAGGGGTGGTGGCGCTTCGGGCCTCCGACGGCGAGCGCCTCTGGTACACGCCACTCGCCCCGAGCGGCAAGAACGTGACCTACTCGGCTGCGGCCACCGCGATTCCGGGTGTGGTGTTCGTCGGTGGATCGGACGGCCGGCTCTGGGCGCTCGCGACGCACGACGGCCATCCGCTCTGGTCGTTCGACACGGCGCAGAGCTTTCACACGGTGAACGATGTACCGGCGCACGGCGGATCGATCAGCGCACCCGGACCTACGGTTGCGGGCGGGATGCTGTTCGTCGGCTCAGGCTACGGCGTGGTCTCGCAAACACCGGGAAACGTGCTGCTCGCGTTCTCCGTCGCGGGCGAACCTTGACCGCAGGAGCCTCAGGCTTTCGCAGGCTTCAGCTTCGAATCGAGTAGCGCAACGAGCGTCTGCCAGTGCCGCTCGGCCGCGGCGGCATCGTAGACGGGCGTATCGCGGAACACCCAACCGTGCTTGGCCGCGTAGGTCTCGATCTGGTGATCGACGCGGGCCTGGCTGAGCGCCTGCTCGAGCCGCTCCTTCATGTCATCGGGGAAGGATGGGTCCTCGATTGCGCCGGCCACGTAGATGCGCGCCTTCATCTTCGGCGCGAGCCGGTGCGGACTGTCGGGCTCCTCGGTTGCGAGCCGGCCCCCGTGGTAGGAGGCGGCTGCGACAATCCGGTCCGGACAGGTGCCCGCCGCGGTGAGCGACATGAGGCCTCCCATGCAGTATCCGGTCGTGCCGATCCCGCCCTGATGCACCTCGGGTTGTGCCGCCAGATACTCGAGAAAGGCACGCGTGTCCGACATGATGTTGGCCGGGGTCGCGAGCGCAAAGAATTTCTCGAAGAGCACCTTGCGCTTCTCGGGATCGCTGAAGACGACGCGGGGATCCATCGGCTCGTAGGGGCCGGAGCGATAGAACAGGTCGGGCAACAGGACGAAGTAGCCGTACGTTGACAGCCGCTCGCCGAGCTCGAGCATCGCCGGGCGAATCGCCAGGCCGTCCATGAAGACGAGTACGGCCGGCCACGCCCTGCCTTGGGCCGGGCGATACACATAACTCGGGCAAGTCCCGTCACGGGTCTTGAGGGTGATCTTCTCCACGGCGCCTCCTCGAAAATGTTGCGCGGGGATGGTAACCACCGGCGCGGCGCGAGTCACCGGCGCGAGGTGAAAACGGCGCGTTTCGCTTGATCGGCGCTTCCGAGCTAAAATCCCAGCGACTCGCAGCGGGAGGCATGCCGCCATGCTGGATAATGCGCGCCGAGAATCCCCCCTCGTCACCCGTCGAGAATTCATTCGCGTGGCCGCTGCCGTCGGCGGAGGCTTGGCGCTCTCGCTCGATTTGAATGCCCAGGAAGGCGGAGCGCTGCGCCGCATGCGGCCGCGCCCGCCGAAGCCACCCTCGGCCTTCGTGCAGATCGGCAAGGACAACATGATCACGATCGTCACCCCGGCGGTCGAGATGGGGCAGGGCGGCCACACGTCCCTGCCGATGATCATCATGGAGGAGCTCGGCGGAGACTGGGAGCGCTTGCAGGTGCAGGATGCGGCGGCGGCGCCGGTCTACAACAATCCGTTGATGGGACAGCAGGCGACCGTCGGCAGCTTTTCGGTGCGCGGCTGGTACGCGGAGCTGCGCCGGATCGCCGCTGCCGCGCGGGAAATGCTGGTGCAGGCCGCGGCGAAGGAGTGGGATGTCCCGGCGAGCGAGTGCTCGGTGAGCCGCAGCAAGATCATCCACGGGCCCACGCGCCGGACCCGCACCTTCGGGAGCGTGGCGGCGCGCGCTGCGGAGCTCCCGGTACCGCAGTACCCGACCCTCAAGCCCGACCGCGAGTTCACGATCATCGGGACGTCACCGCTGCGGGTGGACATTCCGCCCAAGGTCAACGGCAGTGCCCACTACGGCATCGACATTCGCCTGCCCGACATGCTCTATGCCGCGGTCAAGGCGTGTCCCACCTTCGGCGGCAGGATCCGCTCCTTCGACGACAGCGCCGCCAAGCAGGTGCCCGGCTACCACGCCACCGTCGCGCTGTCGGACACGATCATGATCGTCGCGCGCTCGTACTGGCAGGCGCAGAAGGCCCTCGATACGGTCACGGTCGAATACGACCTCGGCCGCCTCGGGACTCTCGACAGCGCGGAAGTGTCCCGGCGGCTGCGCGCCGGGACCACCGAGGCCGGGGAAGCGGTGCGCCACGACGGTGACGTGCAGCGTGCGCTCGCGAG
>JASHUC010000500.1 GCA_030040235.1 Gammaproteobacteria bacterium
TGCTTGCGGCGTTGTACATCGCGAACGCGATCGGTGGCTTCGTGGACCTGCCCGTTCCGGCGCTGCTGCGCTCGCATGCGAGACCGGTCCGCACCGTGCTGCAGCCTGCGCCGCGATCCACTCAGCTCGCGCGCGCCGCCGCACAGAACTCCGCCGCGGAGGCCGCCACGAAGCGCGCGAGCGCGCAGCCGCAGAGCATTGCTCCGCAGAGCGGCACACCGCAGTCCGCCGCTGCGCAGAGTGCCGAGTCGGAGAGCTCGAGCGCGCACAGCGAAGGGGCGCCATCGAGCGCGTCCGCAGCCGGTGCGAGCGGAACGCAAATCCCCGCGCAGAGTGCACCCGAGCAGGATCTCACCGCACAGAACGCCGCGCCCGCGGGGGCGCAGAATCCGGCCGCCCACGGTGCGGCGGCTGCGCAGCCGTTCGGGTACGCCGAGGTGGTGAAGCTCGCGCGCGAGCGCGCCGCGCAGCCCTACCAGAACCGCTCGCCGAAGCTTCCGGCGAATCTCGCGCACCTGAACTACGATCAGTATCAGGAAATCCGCTTCCGCCCGCGATATGCGCTCTGGCGCAGCCAGTCGCTCTTCGAGGTGCAGTTCTTTCACCGCGGCTTCAACTTCGATCGGCGCGTGGAGATCTCGGAAGTGGTGAACGGCGCGGTGCACGAGATTCACTACAGCCCGAACTGGTTCGATTTCGGCAAGCTCACGCAGCTCGCCCGGCATCTGCCGCTGCACCTCGGCTTCGCCGGGTTCCGGGTGCACTATCCGCTGCAGACGCCGGCCTACAAGGATGAGCTGATCGTGTTCCTCGGCGCCTCCTACTTTCGCGTGCTCGGCCGTAACGAGGTCTACGGCCAGTCCGCGCGCGGACTCGCGGTCAACACGGCCTCGACGAGCGGGGAGGAGTTTCCCTGGTTCACGGACTTCTGGCTGGTGAAGCCCGCTCAGCCCGAGCAGCGCACGCTCACGATCTACGCGCTGCTCGACAGCCAGAGCCTCACGGGCGCTTACCAGTTCGACGTTCTGCCCGGCAACATCACCCAGGTCACCGTCACCTCCGAGCTGTTCCCGCGCCGGAAGGTCGCCAAGCTCGGAGTGGCGCCGCTCACCTCGATGTTCCTCTACGGCGGGGACCCCGCGGGCCACCGCTTCGACGACTACCGCCCCCAGGTGCACGACAGCGACGGCCTGCAGATGCAAACCGGAGGTGGAGAGTGGTTGTGGCGCCCGCTGCACAACCCGCGCGTCCTCGAGGTGAACCGCTTCATGGACGAGCATCCGCGCGGCTTCGGGCTCTCGCAGCGCGATCGGGACTTCAATCATTACCAGGACGGCGAGTCGCAGTTCGAGCGGCGGCCGAGCTACTGGATTCAACCGCTCGAGAACTGGGGCAAGGGCGGCGTCGAGCTCGTCGAGATCCCGACCGATGAGGAGATCCACGACAACGTCGACGCGTACTGGGTGCCTTCTCAGCCCATCGACAAGCCGTTGCGCTTCGACTACGTGCTGTCCGCCTACACGAGCTCCTCGCTGTGGCCGCCCGGCGGCCGGGTCGTCGCGACGCGCTCGGGCGACTTCGCGCTGAACGGGAACCAGACCGGCGACGATGCGCGCCGCTTCATGATCGATTTCGCCGGCGGCGATCTCGACGGGCTCGGGGGCTCGCAGCCCGTGCGGGCGAATGTCACGACGAACGGCGGCCGAGCCGACCAGATCACCGTGCAGCGCCTTCCGGAAACCGGCCTCTGGCGCGTGACCTTCCGGGTAGTGCCCACCGATCCCAAGCAACCCGTCGATATGCGCTGCTACCTCACGCTCTACGGCGAGGCGCTGACCGAAACCTGGATCGACCAGATCACGATGTCTCAAGGATGAAGGGGACGACTGTCATGAACAGCTACTGCTCGAGGAATCGCACTGGACGCAGGATCGCGTTCTTTGGCTTGACCTTCCTCACGAGCGGTCTGGCGAGCTTCATGTTCGAGGATATTCTGAGCGCGAACGGACTCTCGCCGCTCGAGGGGCTCGCGATCGCGCTGTTCTTCGGGCTCACGACCTGGATCTCGGGGGCCTTCTGGACCGCAGTCGCCGGCTTCATCGTGCGCCTCGCCGGCCGCGATTCGCGCGTCATCCACGCCGCTGAGGCCCAGGGCCTCGCGGTGCGCAGCCGCGTCGCGGTCGTCATGCCGGTCTACAACGAGGAGCCCGCGCGCGTCATGGCCGGGGTGGATGCGGTGTGGACCTCGCTCGCAGCCGAATCCGAGCAGGGCTCGTTCGACCTCTTCATCCTGTCCGATACGCGCAAGCCCGAGATCGCCGCCGCCGAGGAGGCGCTCTGGCGCCGGCTCATCGCACGGCGCAACGCCGCGGGGCGCGTGTTCTACCGCCGGCGCGAGGAGAACCTGGGACGCAAGGCCGGCAACATCGCCGATTTCGTGCGGCGCTGGGGCGGAGCCTACCAGCACATGATCGTGCTCGATGCCGACAGCATCATGACGGGGCACGCCCTCGTCACGCTCGCGCGATTGATGGACGCTCATCCGGAGATCGGCATCATTCAAACGGCGCCGCTCCCCGCCGGTTGCGACACGCTCTTCGCCCGCATCGTGCAGTTTGCGGCGCGCCTCAACGGCCCCATGCTCTCGAGCGGCCTCGCCTTCTGGCAGCTCGGTGAGGCCAACTACTGGGGTCACAACGCGATCCTGCGGCTCGCGCCGTTTGCCAAGTCCTGCGGCCTGCCGCGCCTGCCCGGTGCGGCCCCGCTCGGCGGGGAGATCCTGAGCCACGACTTCGTCGAGGCCGCATTCATGCGCCGCGCGGGCTACGAGGTGTGGCTGCTCCCGGACCTCGAGGGCAGCTTCGAGGAAGTGCCCTCCAACATCCTCGACTTCGCCGCACGAGACCGCCGCTGGGCGCAGGGCAACCTGCAGCACTGGAACGTGATGCCGATGCGTGGCCTCAACTGGCTGAGCCGCCTGCACATGCTCACCGGCATTCTCTCGTACGCGACCTCGCCCATCTGGTTTGCGGTGCTCGTCATCTCGACGATTCTCACCTGCGAGGCGGCGCTCGCGACCCCGCATTACTTCCAGTCCGGGCTGTACTCGCTGTTTCCGAGCTGGCCGCAGTACCGCGACGGTGAGATCGACGTGCTGCTCACGGGCACGATCGTCGTGTTGCTGCTGCCGAAGGTGCTCGGCGCGATCCTCGCCCTTCTCAACGGCCGCCTGCGGCGCGGGTTCGGAGGCACGTTGCGGCTCTGCGTGAGCCTGTTGTTCGAGCAGATGTTCAGTGTGCTGCTCGCCCCGCCGATGATGCTATTCCACTCGACGTTCGTGATCTCGACGCTCGCCGGCAGGCCGGTCACCTGGAACGCGCAGGAGCGGGGCGATCGGGGCGTGCGGTTGCTCGAGGCCCTGTGGCGGCACAAGTGGCACATGCTCCTCGGCATCGTCTGGGGCGCGGTGATCGTGCTCGTTGCGCCCAAGTTCATCGGCTGGCTCGCCCCGGTGCTCGCGGGACTGCTGCTCTCGGCACCGCTCACCGCGATCTCGAGCCGCGCGAGCGTGGGGCGCTTCTTGCGCCGCTCGCGGCTGCTGCTCACGCCCGAGGAGCTCGTGGTGCCGCGCGAGATCACGCACGTGCAGGAGCTGTGCCGGGCCGGCGCAGCCGAGGCGAATGCCGCGAGCGTTGCGACGGACGAGCTCGAGCGGGTCCCCGCCGAAGCGCCGCTTGCGATGGAGGCCGCGCCCGCGGTGTACTCAACCATCCGTTCGACGCTCGCGAGCGCGCTGCGCTTGCCGTCACGGCGAGCAGCCGGGGCACGCTGAGCGGGGCTCAGGCCGCGAGCGCCAGACCCGCTTGGCGCAGCACGGCGGCGTGATCCCAGTAGATGCGCTCACATGCGAGCTTGTCGCCGCGGAACTGCACGACCACCACGACATCCAGGACGATTCGCTTCGCCGTCGGTCGCACGGCCGGCAAGAGCCACGGCATCGGCCTGCTGTGCGTGAACGTGAGGCGCATTTCATCTACGAGTTGTCCGTCCCCGACAACACGGTTGAGCGGCATCACCCGCAGGTCCTCGGGCCAGGAGGGGATAAAATCATCCCGATAGAAAGCCCGCAAGGCCTCCTTCCCGCGACCTCCGGTGTTCACCGGCATATGGTTGACGTACGCATCCTCAACCATGGTGGCCAGGGTCGCCTCGACATCCTTGCTTTCGAACTCCCCTTTGAGGTGCTCCGCCCATAGCTGCTCGAGCTGCTGGGGGGTGAGAGTCGTTGTCTGCGCGTCGGGTGTCATTTCTCCTCCTGCTCGCGTGCGGCACGAAATTCCGCATCCGCGTTCCACTGCGGCCAGCTCGATGAGTCGGCGAGGGAGTATCCGGTGCGGAACAAAAGCTCGATCTCCTGCGCGGGACCTGAGAGATCCCAGCGCGGATCGATCGTGTCGGTCACCTGGTGGTAGCGATGCGCGATGTAGTCCTCGACCCTGCGCTCGGCATAGCCGGGAGGCTTGCCGATCACATCGAGTCCGTCGCCGAGAAAGACGACCGGGACGCCCGCGCGAGCGAACTCGAGCTGATCCGCCCGGTACACGTCCCCCCGCTCGGGATGCTGGTCCGGCTCGACGTTCATTCCCATGAGTCCCGCCTGCTGCTCGACAGTCAGGTCGATCGTCGACTTGCCGGCACTGACGAGCTCGATGTCTTTCGACCTTCCCCACGCATTCATGACGTCCATGTTGATGTCGGCCACCGTGTTGCGCAGCGGATGAAGGGGATGCGTCGCGTAGTAGAGCGCTCCGAGGAGGCCACGCTCCTCGCCCGTCGTGGCGAGAAAGAGCACGGAGCGCCGCGGCGGATGCGGCAACGCCTTGAATGCTCGAGCGAGCTCGAGCAGCGCTGCAACGCCCGATCCGTTGTCGAGCGCCCCGTGAAAGATCTGATCGTGCTTGCTGCCCGGGAGCTTGCGGTTCCAGCCGAAGTGGTCCCAGTGAGCGCTGTAGATCACGTACTGGTTCTTCAACTGCGGATCTGCGCCGACGAGCGTGCCGACCACGTTGTGCGACTCGATGTCGCGCCAGCGGTCGTCGATGCTGAAGTGGATGCGCGCGGGCATCAGCACCGGGCGGAAGCTGCGCGAGACGGCCGCCTTCTTCATGGCTTCGAAGTCGAGGCCGGCATCGGCGAAGAGCTCCTGCGCTTTCTCCAGGGTGATCCACGAGGCGACCGTGGGATAGCTCGTGCTCGGTTTGGAGCTCGTGAGCGCGAAATTCTCGCCGCCCCAGCTGTTGACGACCACCGAATACGGATACGCCGCGGGCCCGGTCTCGTGCACGATGATCGCCGCCGCCGCGCCCAGCTTCGCGGCGATCTCGTATTTGTACGTCCAGCGGCCGTAATAGGTCATCGCCTTGCCGCCGAACATGTTTGGATCGAGTTTCGTCGGGTCCTTCGGATCGGGCACCGGAGGATCGTTGATGAGCATCACCAGGGTCTTGCCGTGAACGTCGAGTCCCTTGTAATCGTCCCAGTGGTATTCCGGCGCGATGACGCCGTAGCCGACGAAGACGAGCTGAGAGTCCTCGATGTCGAAGTGCCGCTTGCGAACCGCGGAGAACGCGACGAAGTCCCGCGGCGCGCGCAGCTCCAGGGTCTTTCCGCCGATGCTGATGCTCGCCTGTGGACGGGTGATGGTGCCGGTCATCGGGACCGTCTGCAGGTAGCCGCCATGCGGATTGCCCGGGGCGAGGCCAATCGATCTGAACCGCCGCTCGATGTAGCCGATCGAGAGCGCCTCCCCGCGCGTGCCCGGCGAGCGCCCCTCGAACTCATCCGAGGACAGCACCCGGATGTCCTCGAGGAAACGGTGCGTGTCGATCGCGGCGATGCCGGGGGCCGGGCCGGCATCCGGGTGCCCGCCGGCCAGAGCGAGCGGGACTTGCGATGCAATGGCCGCAGCGAGCACGAAGGGGCAAAGGTGTGGAGCTGAACGCATGGTCGGTGCTCACTCCGCCGGCTCGATCCTGAGCAGCGCGCCGTGGTCCTCGTCCGTCACGACGTACAGCAACCCGTCGTGCCCCTGGCGGACATCACGCATGCGCAGGTGCAGCTGCGTGAAGAGCATCTCGCGGCGCAGGTCGCCCATGCTCGCGCTCAGCACCACGCGCTCGAGGCCGCCGGTGCCCGGAATCTCGCCCCAGCGGGCGCTGGTCACGAACAGGTCGTTCTTCCACGCCGGGAAGCGATCGCCCGTGTAGAGGAGGAGATTGCCCGGAGCGAGCGACGGCACCCACACGATGAGCGGCGGCTCGATGCCCGGCATGATCGGCACGTTTGAAATGACCGACCCGTCATAGTTGCGGCCAAAGCTGACTCTCGGCCAGCCGTAGTTGCGGCCGGGAAGAATGACGTTGACCTTGTCGCCTCCGTTCGGGCCCTCCTCGGTGTCGAGCACCTCTCCGTTCAGTGGATCCACCGTCAGGCCGAGCTGATCGCGATGTCCGTAGGAGAAGACCTCGGGCCGCGCGCCGGCGCGCCCGACGAAGGGATTGCCGGGCGGGACGGTGCCGTCATCGCGCAGGCGCAGCACCTTGCCGTAGACGCTGTCGAGATGCTGCGCGCTGTCGTCGAAGGGCGCGCCGGTTGTCATGTAGAGCATCCCGTTTCGATCGAATGCGACACGCGACCCGCCGCCGTACCCGGATTCCCCGGCGGAGAACAGCGTCCTCAAGTGCGTGAGCGCATGCCCTGCGAGAGTCCCGCGCATCAGCGTCACGATGCCCTGCCGGGATGCCGGCCGTCCTGCGGCCGGCGGTGACAGCTTGCCGGGCTCGTTGAACGTGAAGTAGACGAGATGGTTGTGAGCGAAGTCGGGGTGCAACTCGACATCCTGCAACCCACCGCCCCGAAAGGCGGGAGCCACCGGCGGAATACCCGCAATGGGCCGCGGGTCGAGAACCGCGGGCTTACCGTCCGCTCCCGTCACGTCGTGTACGAGGCGCAGCGCCTGGCCGCGCTCGGACACCAGTGCATCACCATCCGGCAGCAACGCGAGGGCGAAGGGATGCTTGAGGCCCGTCGCGACCACGACCACTCGAACCTCGTGCTGCTCGGCGGTATCGAAGGTATAGGAGCTCTGAGTCAGTGCGTCGGGCGCGAAGCCCATTTTGGGTTGCTGAGCGCGGGTCGCGCTCGGCCACGACACGATCGCAGCCGCGGCGAGAATCATCGACGCCGATAGGGTCCCCGGCGCACGCATGGCCTTCCTCCGGTTGTTGGTGTTCTTGCGGGCATCTTAGCTCACTCTGCGCCGGGAGCGGGCCGCGCTGGTCGGAGGCCGCTTCCCCGAGCTTCCGTTGTACCGGGGATGCCGGTACGATTTCGACCACTGGGCTGTGGAGGGGGAAAGGCACATGAGGAATCGCACGCGGTATGGCCTCGCGGCCCTGTGTCTTGCCGGCATTGCCGGCGCGGGCTCGCGAGCCGTGGCGGCCGACTACACGACCATCGTGTTGAGCACCGTCGTCGCGCGGCCTGCGAGCGAAGTTTGGAAGAAGGTCGGCGGATTCTGCGACATCGGAGCATGGCTGAAGCTCAAGTGTGTCTACACCTCCGGCGACGGGGGACTGGGCACGGTACGGCAGCTCGCCGGCCGCATCGATGAGGTCATGGTGGGTGAGACGCCGCGCTCGTATACCTACGCCCAGCCTGCGAACAAGAGCCTGTATCACGGCACCGTGGACGTGGAACCCAGGGGGCCGCACGAGTCTAGAATCGTGTACAGCCTCGTCTACGACCCCTCGAAGCTCGCGCCCGGCGAGACGCCGGACGCATACCGCGCGCAGCACATCAAGATGTTCACGGCAGCGCTCGCGTCGATGAAGAGGGCGGCCGAGGGCCAGTAGCCTCCGGCGCGCTCCAGCTCTTCGTCATTCCGAGAATCCATAAAGTCCATGTAGATCGTAGACGTCTATCCCGGCCGGAGCGGATGCCGGTCTTTTGCGGACAAACAGCAGCTGTCGGACCGAACGGTTCCGCACGGGGAAGCGCATGGCCCGAGCGGAAAGCTCGCGCGCGGCGGCGGACAGACCGGCGTTCGCAGTCCATCGGCACTCGCCGAGGTCGACCCATCCGTCCTCGCGAACTCCCACGACGTCGATCTGTACCTCACGGTCCCAGTATTCTCCGACCTGGAAGCGTCCGCTCACGCCCTCCTTCGAGTAAATCAGCGGCAAGGCCTCGCGGCACAGGCGTTCGAACCCTTCGCCACAGAATGATTCCCACTGCGGCGCCACGTGCTGTTCGAACGTGCGGTCGGGCGGATGCCGTCGCAGCGCGCTCCAGTTCGGCTCGACGAACCTGAACCAGAAGCGCAGCAAGGGATCAGAGATTCGATACACGACGGAGGTCCGCGGCGCACGCTCGCCGCTCAACGGCATGGCGCGCTCGAGATAGCCGAGAGACGCGAGGTTTTTCAAGTGAGGCGCGAGAGCGCTGGTTGTCAGGCCGACGGCGCGAGCGATATCCGACTGTGAACGGCGGCCGAGCGCAACGGTTTCGAGGACGCTGGCAGCCTGCTTGATC
>JASHUC010000501.1 GCA_030040235.1 Gammaproteobacteria bacterium
ATATGCAATGGACAAACGACGGCGAGAGGTGGCGCTCCTGGCTGGTCGACTACAGTGCCGCGCGAGCGCGGGCCATCGAGTGGCTCGGCGACCGCTACCTCCTGGCAAGACCGATCAATCGCAGACCGGCGCACGGTCTGCGCGACGCACAGACGTGGATCCAGAAGGGAAGGGCTGCTGCCCTCCGATAGCGCGCGGGGCCGGTCGAACGCTCGGATCCCGGGGGCCGGCCGGTGGACCGGAAGCTCTCCGCAGCCGCTCAGGGCGGCGCACCAGTCTTCGTGTGCTGCACCCAGCCTCCCCCGAGGGCCTTGTAGAGCGTCACTTGGTTGGCGAGCTGCGCTTGGCGCAACGTAACCAAGCCCTGCTGGGCCGCGAAGAGAGAGAGCTGTGACGTCAAGGTGGTGAGATAGTTGTCCACGCCGGCGCGAAATCGCATCGCGGCGAGCCGGTACGCATCGGCATCGGCGGCAACGAGCGCGCGCTGCGCTTCGAGCTGCTCGGCATAGGTGCCGCGCGCGCTCAACGCGTCCGACACTTCGCGGAAGGCGGTCTGGATCGAGAGCTCGTACTGGGCTACTTCGATCTTCTTCTGAACGTGCGCGAGATCGAGATTGGCCCGGTTCTGGCCGCCCGTGAAGATCGGCAACGTGATGGTCGGCGTGAAGCTCCAGGTCCCCGTGGTTTTGCTGAAGAGGTTTCCGATCTGGTTGCTCGCAGTACCGCCGGATCCGGTGAGCTGAATACTCGGGAAGAACGCCGCTCGCGCTGCACCGATGTTCGCGTTCGCCGCTCTCAGTGCGTGCTCTGCGCTCAGAATGTCCGGACGGCGCGTGAGCAGGTCCGACGGCAGACCCGCGGGCACTGTTTCGAGCAGTCCCTCATGCTCGATGTCCTGCTCCGGTGGCAGATCCGCCGGGATCCCCTGCCCGAGCACCAGGGTGAGAGCATGCGTGTCCTCGGCGAGCTGGCGCCGGTACTGCGCGAGCGTAGCGCGCGCGGTATCGACCTGGCTTTCGGCCTGGCGCAGGGCGAGAAGCGTCGTCGTGTCACGGTCGAACATGGCCTCGGTGAGCTGGTAAGACTCGTTCTGCGTGCGCAGGGTGCCCTCGCTGAGCTTCACGAGCGCCTGGTCGGCGAGCACCGCGAAGTAGTCGGTCGCGACTTCGCCGATCAGGCTGATCTGGCTGCTGCGCCGCGACTCGTATTGGGAGAGGTACTGTTCGAACGCGCCGGTGGTAAGGCTCCGTTCGCGTCCGAAGAGATCGAGCTCGTAGTTGGTGAAGCCGACTCCAGCGTTGAAGTAGCGGAAGGTGCTGCTCGTTGGGCCGGTCGGCAGCGCCAGGCTGCTACCGGAGCCGCCGCCGAGGCTGCCGAGTGAAAGAGCGCCGTTCGACGGCAGTTTCTCGACGATCTCGGAGCCGGTTGCCGAGATGGAGGGGAAAAGCACGCCACGCTGCACTTGGAACTGCGCTTGGGAGGCCATGACGTTCAGCACGGCGATGCGTAGATTCCGATTGTTCTCGAGCGCGATCCCGATGAGGCGTTGCAGCCGAGGATCGGTAAAGAAGTCCTCCCAGCCGATCCGGTCGGTCGAGAGCACCGGTGCGGCGGCGCCGCCGCTGCCCGGAGCGTGCGTATCCGCAGGCCAAGCATTCGGCACGGGCGAAGCGGGCCGTTGGTAGTGTGGCATGAGCGTGCAGGCGCTGAGGGCCGCGGACGTGAGCAAGACGGCGAGGGTGCGCTTCATCAGACCTCTCCCGTTGCGTGCTGCGCCCCAGGGAGGGCGGGCGTGGCATCGCTTGCGTGACGGGGCGACTCGACCAGGCGCAGCACGGCGACGAAGAATGCCGGTACGAGGAATACCGCGAGCGCTGTGGCCGTGACCATTCCGCCGGCCACTCCGGTGCCGATGGCGTTCTGTCCGCCGGAGCCGGCTCCGGAGGCGATCGCGAGCGGCATCACGCCCATGAAGAAGGCGAGTGAGGTCATGAGGATCGGTCGCAGCCGCTGCTGTGCGGCGTGCACGGCCGATTCGATGAGGCTCAGCCCGCTTTCGTGATTCTGCTTGGCGAATTCGACGATCAGGATGGCGTTCTTGACCGAGAGCCCCATGACCGTGATCATGCCGACCTGGAAGTACACGTCGTTGTCCATGCTGCGCAGGAATGTCGCGAGCACGGCACCTACGATGCCGAGGGGCACGACGAGCAGAACCGACGCGGGAATCGCCCAGCTCTCGTAGAGCGCCGCGAGGCAGAGGAACACCACGACGAGGGAGACCGCATAGAGGGCTATCGCCTTCGAGCCCGTCGCCTTCTCCTCGTAAGAAAGGCCGGTCCAGTCATACCCGATGCCGCGGGGCAACTTTGCCGCGAGACGCTCCATCTCCGCCATCGCCTCTCCGGTACTGTGTCCGGGGGCGGGTATCCCGAGGATCTCCACGGAGGACAGCCCGTTGTAGCGCTCGAGCTTCGGAGAGCCATATGACCACTGCCCATGCGCAAACGCTGAGAACGGGACCATCTGCCCGGCGCCATTGCGCACGTACCAGGAGTCAAGGTCGTGCGGCAGCATGCGCGAGGGCGGGTTGCCCTGAATGTACACGTGCTTCACGCGGCCGCGGTCGAGGAACTGGTTGATGTACTCGGAGCCCCACGCGGCTTGGATGGTGTCGTTGATGTCGGCTAGGGTCAGTCCGAAGGCGCTCGCCTTCTCGCGATCGATCGCGATACGGTACTGCGGCTCATCGTCGAGCCCGTTGGGGCGCACGCCGGCGAGGACCGGGTCTTTCGCGGCCAATCCCAGGAGCTCGTTGCGTGCCTGCATGAGCGCCGCGTGTCCAAGGCCCGCCCTGTCGATGAGCTCGAAATCGAAGCCGGTGGCGTTCCCCAGCTCGAGGGCAGCGGGTGGGGCGAAGCCCACGACCATCGCGCCCGGGTAGCCGGCGAAGTGCCGGTTCACACGTGCGGCGATCTGCTGGACGCGGTTGCGCTTGCCGGGACGTTGCTCCCACGGTTTGAGCATCACGAAGGCGAATCCTGCGGTCTGCCCGTGGCCACCGAAACTCTGCCCGTTGACGGTCAGCACGCCCTCGACGGCTTGGGACTCGTGCCGGAGCAGATACTGCGCGAAGTCATCGAGCGCCTGGTCCACATGCGAGCTCGTGGAGCCGGGAGGAGCCGTGATCTGCCCGAACATGAAACCGAGGTCCTCATCGGGCAGATAGCCGGTCGGCAAGCGCAGGATTCCGACGGCCATGATTGCAGCGACGATCGCCAGGGCGATCAACGCCCGCGCAGGGCGGCGCACGAGCGCGGAAACGCGATGCCCGTAGCCTGTTTGCCCACGCTCGTAGATGGAATTGAACCATCCGAAGAAGCCGCGGCCCACTGCCTCGTGTGAGCGCGGCTTGAGCAGCGTCGCGCAAAGCGCGGGTGTGAAGATCAGCGCAACCAGCACCGAAAGGATCATGGAAGAGACGATCGTGATGGAGAACTGCCGGTAGATGACCCCGGCCGAGCCGCTGAAGAAGGCCATCGGCACGAACACGGCCGAGAGCACGAGCGCAATGCCGACGAGAGCGCCGGTGATCTGGTCCATCGATCGGCGCGTCGCCTCCTTGGCCGAAACGTGCTCCTCCTCCATCACGCGCTCGACGTTTTCCACCACCACGATAGCGTCGTCCACGAGCAGGCCGATCGCGAGCACCATGGCGAAAAGCGTGAGGCTGTTGATCGAATAGCCGAAGGCGCCGAGCACGCCCCCCGTGCCGAGCAGAACCACGGGGACGGCGATCGTCGGGATGAGGGTCGCCCGTACGTTCTGCAGGAAGAGCAGCATCACGAGGAATACGAGCCCGATCGCCTCGGCGAGCGTCGTGAGCACGTCACGTACGGAGTGCTGGACGAAGGGCGCGACGTCGAGCGGATAGACGACCTCGAGACCGGCTGGGAAGACCGGCTTCAACCGTGCAATCGTCGCCTTCACGGCCGCGATCGTATCGAGGGCGTTCGCGCTGGTCTCGAGCTTGACCGCGATGATGGCGGCGGGATGGCCGTTGTACTTGGCCGACATCGCATAGCTCTCGGCGCCGAGGCCGATGCGTGCGACATCGCGCAGGCGCACCTGGCTGCCGTCCGGCTCGACGCGCAGCAGAATGGCGCCGAACTCCTCCGGCGTTTCGAGATAGGAGGGTCCAACGATGGTCGCATCCAGCTGCTGCCCCGAGACGGCTGGTAGGCCGCCGAGCTCGCCGGAGGCGACCTGGATGTTCTGTGCTTGGATGGCGTTGCGCACATCGACCGTGGTGAGGCCGTAGTTGTCGAGCTTGGCCGGGTCCAGCCAGATGCGCATCGCGTACTGCGAGCCGTAGAGCTGATAGTCGCCCACCCCGGGGGTACGGCTCACCGGGTCCTGCACGTGCGAGGCGACGAAGTCGGCAATGTCCTCCGATTTCATGCTGTCGTCGGTGGACACAAAGCCGACCGCGAGCAGGATGTTCTTGGCAGCCTTCTTGACCGTCACCCCCTGCTGCTGCACCTCGGCGGGCAAGAGCGGCAGGGCGAGTTCCAGCTTGTCCTGCACCTGCACCTGGGCGATGTCTGGATTGGTTCCCTGCGCGAAGGTGAGCGTAATGGTGGAGGTGCCGTCCTTGTCGCTCTCGGAGGTCATGTAGATGAGGTGATCGAGAGCGTTCATCTGCTGCTCGATCGGTTGCACGACGGTGTTCTCCACGGTTTGGGCGGAGGCACCCGGATAGGTCGTGCTGATGGCGACCGAGGGTGGGGCGAGGGGCGGAAACTGCGCTACCGGCAGAGTGTAGAAGGCGATTGCGCCCATGAGCATCACGAGCAGCGCAAGCACCCAGGCGAAGATGGGCCGATCGATGAAGAATCGCGACATGAGAGCACTCCTCAGCGCGAGATGAGCGCCAATGCGCGCGCGTTCGAATCGGCCAGATCCGAGGAATGCGACGGTGAGCCGCCACTTACCGTCACCTGCATGCCGGGCTTGATGCGTTGCAAGCCGCTGACGATCAGCCGGTCTCCGGGCGCGAGTCCGCCGGTAACGACCCACTCATCGCCAATGGCACGATCGAGCTCGACGATACGCTTCTCTACCTTGTCATCCGCGCCGACGACCAGCGCAGTCGCCGTGCCGTCCGGGGCGTGCGTGATGCCTTGCTGCGCGGCAAGGATTGCGCCCTCACGCACACCTTCCTCGATCGTGGCGCGCACGAACATCCCGGGCAGCAAGAGTTCGTTGGGATTGGGAAATATGGCCCGAAGCGTCACCGACCCCGTTCCCTCATCCACCGTCACTTCGGAGAACTGCAGGGTACCCGGGAAGTCATAGCGCGTGCCGTCCTCGAGCAGCAGGTGCGCGGTGGCCTTGTTCGCTCCGGTGGCGACGATCCTCCCGGAGGCGAGCTCGCGCTTGAAGCGCAGGATCGTGGCAGTGGGCTGCGTCACGTCCACATACACCGGATCGAGCTGCGTGACGGTGACGAGACTGGTCGTCTGGGCGGCGGTGACGAGCGCGCCCTCGGTGACGGAGGAACGCCCGGTGCGGCCGCCGATCGGGGAGTAGACCTTGGTGTAGGCGAGATTGATCTCGGCGGTGCGGACCGCCGCCTCGCCGGAGGCGACGTTCGCCTCATCCTGCTCAAGAGTGGCGAGCGCGTTGTCGTAGTCCTCTCGACTGACGGCCCGTGCATCGACCAGTGACTTGTAACGTTCCTCGGTGAGTCTCGCAGCCACCGTGGCGGCGCTCGCATTCGCGAGCGACGCCTGCGCGCTCGAGAGGGCAGCCTCGTAGGGCGCCGGATCGATCTGATAGAGCTGCTGGCCCGCTCTGACGCGATCACCCTCGGTGAATAAGCGCCTGAGAATCACGCCGCTGACCTGCGGGCGCACCTCGGCGATGCGATAGGCATCCACCCGGCCGGGCAGCTCGGTGCTCAAGGAGACCGGAGTTGCGCGCAGCGTGACAACGCCGACCGTCGGCTTCGGGGCGGGCGGCGGCGCCGCGTGCGGTATGCAAGCGCTCAACGACAGCGCGAGGATCGCGAGTGTGAGAACTCCGGTGACTCGGGCGGACCAGCTCATTCGTCGAAGGACCATTGTGAACTCCCCCTTGCGGTGTCGTGTCGGTTCGCGGGGGAAGGTAGGCCGGCCGAGTCGAGGGAACAATCGGTCGGGGATTGATCCAGCGTTTCACCCGAGTGAATCGCGAGCCGGTAGATGCAGCGTTTCTCGAGAGTAAATCGCCGGTCGCCTCGACTGAATCAGAAGCCAGACGAGCAGCGCGATGCACGCGAGCAGCCCGATCGGCAAACCGATTGCAAGACGCAGTAGCGGGGCACGCATGGTGAGATCTCCATCACAGCGACCCACAGGCTAGTTTCGCGTGCCCTTCCATACAACACACGCTGGTGCGACGAAGCGTTTCGCCGGAGGCAACGTCGGGCGCGTTTCCTGTCGCGAAACGCTTCGTCAATCCGCAGAGCGTTGTGCAAGAGCGCGGTGTCTCAAATCATCGCCGCCATGCGCTCAATCAATCTTTGTGCGGCTGCGGCGATATCGCTCGTCTGCTTCGGAACGGCACACGCGGACGACATTTCGACCGCAGCTCCGGAAAAGCAGTCCTCCTCCGCTACGTGCTGGCCGACAACGGCGGCGGCCAATCAGCCATCGGCTACGGAGCCGAGCTCACTGGGCGGCAGCATCGTGTTTGATGAGCACGTGCTCACGGACGGCTCGCGCGACGAAGACTACGACGGGGGCGGAGAGGTCACGCTCTCCGGCCAACGGGGAGGCGTCATCGGACGAGCGCTCGATCGAGCGCTCGGCTTCATCGACGGCGCAACGTGCCCCGGGACACGCTTTGCAAACGGCGACTGGGAAGTGGGTCATGCGTTTGCCTCCGGACTCCTCATCTTCACGCCACAGGATCTGGCCGCGCGCGCCATCGTGCGCGGCGACCGCCCGTACGCGAGCCTGTTTTTCATGAGTGTTGGACGGCGCTATACCTCTGCGGAAGAGAACGTCGCCTACGATTCGACGTTCACCGTCGGAGCGCTGGGGCTTCCATGGGCGGAGGACGTGCAAAGCACCCTGCACCATCTGACCGGCAGCGCCCATCCCGAGGGCTGGTCTCATCAGATCTCAGCCGGTGGCGAGCCGACGGCGCGGTACAACTTCGCGCGGCAGGCGCTGCTCGGCGATTTCGGAGAAGGAACGTGGCACGGGGACACCAAATGGACGGCGGCGGCGAGCGCTGGAACGGTGACCGAAGGCAGCGTCGCCCTGAACGCACGCTGGGGTCGGTTGGAGTCGCCGTGGTCATCGTTTGCGCCGGAGGAGAACATGTACCTCGAGGAGACTCAGCCTGTGCCTCCGCCACTGCCCGCCGGCGCTCCCCTGGAAGTGTTTGCGTTCGCGGGAGCACGTGCGAAGCTACGGGTGTACAACGCATTCCTGCAGGGACAATTTCGGCAGAGCGATCTGACCTACGGAGAGGGGAGTCTCAACCAGTTCCTGGGCGAGGCGTGGGCGGGCATCGAGCTTCGCACTCCCTCCGGTTGGTCGGTGGAATACCTCGCGCGCTGGGAGTCACCCGAGCTTCGCTCGGGCATCGGCTCACGGTCGTTCTTGTGGGGAAGCGTCGAAGTCGCCAGGTCTTTCCGCTGAGGCGATCTCGCTCGCCAGCCGATCGAGGAGCCGGCGCTCCAACCGTACGACGGCCTCGTCCGTCCCAACCGCGCCTTGCATGCTGAAATCGGTCCGGTGGCGGATGACTTCCCCAGAAGGAGCGCGGGGAACGATATCCCAGTCCGCCTCGAGGACACCCGTTCCGGAACTCGTGATGTCCAGGCGATCGATATGAACGATCAGCCGGTAGTCGGGTGCCCGTGCGGGCGGCACGTCGGTCACCCACGCATCGGGCGTGTGAACGGTGAGCTGCGCCGTCAGGAGATCCGTGGCCGCGATTGACAACCGGCTCGCCCAGCGACCGGTACTGCTTCGCTCGAGGACATCTCCCCGGCGGACGATCAGATCCTGCGAGTCAAGGTATTCGGGCACGCTCACGCGAGCGATCTGGATGACAGGGGCGCCCTTCGCTGGCGGGGGATCGGCCGCAGCCGCAGTCATCGCGCCTTCGCTGCTCGCAGAGCCCTCCGAAAGCGTGTAGAGATTCAAGGGCGGTCCGGCCACGCAGCCGGCCAGAGCAAGTGCGACCGAAAGCGGGACGCCACGCACGATTCCAATTCGAGCTCGGGGCACAGGCTGCGGCTTGGCGCATCCCCGGCTCATTGCCGGCGCCCCGTCAGGAGCAGCTTGGGATTCTGCTCGATGTCGTTCGCGAAGCCTCGCAGCGCCGACGATGCATCCGACAAGTCGCTCAGGGCGGCCTCGAGATTCGCTCGATCGGGCGAACGCTCATCGGTGATTCCTTCGAGGTTACTGAGCACGTCGCGAGCGTTGGAGATCGCTTGATTCGAGTTCACGAGCAGTGCGTGCAGGTCGGCGCCGCGCCCGTTCAGCTGCTGGTCGGCGCTGCCGGTCAACCGGTCGATGCCGGCGAGCGTCGTGTTCATTCGGGTCTGCAGATCCTTGATGGCCGCTCGCGCCGCATCGAGCGCTTGCCCCGCCTTCACGGAGCTCGTCTTCGTACTGTCCAGCACGGCGGGCAGGCTCTTACCGACCGCGTCGGTGAGGCTTCGGATGCTCTGCAGAGCGAGGATCGCGTTTTCGGCCACCTCCTTGAGTGGTAGCTGGCTGAGCTGTCGCGTGAGCTGCCCCTCGGTCGCGCCGCTCACGGGAATCTCAGGCAGGTTGACGAGGTGCGGATGAAGTTTGGCAGGGATAGCGCGGTCGAAATCGAGGTCGATCTCGCTCTCATCGGCGATGAGGCTCATCGGAACCACCTCGGCCCGCAGCCCATCGGCTACCCATTGCGATATCGGCGCTCGAGTGCCGCCATAGTCCTCGGGGAGCACCACCCTGCTGTCCTTCAGTTGGATTCTGACCGGGATGTGTGCCTGACCGGTCCTTGGGTCAAACGCAATCTCGACGGAGGACACCGCTCCCACGCGAACCCCGCGGAATGTGACCGGTGAACCCACGCCGAGTCCGCTCACGGAGCCGTCGAACACGATCTCTGCGGCCCGGGTCTCGCCGAAGAGGTCGAGCCTCCCGAACACGACGACGGTAGCGAACGCAAGGCCAACTCCAATGAGAACGAAAAGCCCTACCGCGGCGAGCCGTGCACTTGCCATAGCTTTTGCTCCAGGTATGGGGAGGGGTGGGGGCCAGAGCTCCCGGGATCCTCGCGCCGCATGAACGCCTGCACCCGCGGATCCTCCGAGTGATCCCGCAGCTGAGCGGCGGAGCCGTGAGCAATGGCCGATCGCGTCTTTCCATCGAGGAATACACCGTCGGCCGCGATCGCAAAGAGACTCAGCAGATCGTGACTCACGACGACGATGGTGGCGCCGAGAGCGTCGCGCAGATCGAGGATCAGGTCATCGAGGCGCCTTGCGGCCACAGGGTCGAGTCCGGCGGACGGCTCATCCAGGAACAGAACCTCCGGGTCGAGCGCCAGCGCTCGTGCAAGGCCTGCCCGCTTGGCCATTCCGCCCGAGAGCTGTGCGGGCATCAGATCGATGGCGTCTTCGAGACCTACCAGGGCGAGCTTGACCTCGACCAGCGCTCGCATCGCGCGCTTGTCGAGATTCGTGAACATCTGCATCGCGAGCGCGACATTCTGGCCGACCGTGAGGGAACTCCACAGCGCTCCGCTTTGAAACAAAACGCCGAAGCGGCGCCCCATCTGTGCGCGCTCGTGCTCGGGTAACCCCCAGTAGTTCTCGCCCGCGAAGGTCACTGTGCCGCCCTGCGGCTTGGTCAAGCCGATCAAGGTGCTCAGCACGGTACTCTTGCCGGCCCCGCTTGCGCCCATGATCGCGAACACACTGCCGCGGCGGACATCGAAGGACAGCTGCTGCTGCACGACCTTGTCACCGTAGCCAACGGTCACGTCGCGCAGCGCGAGAATGGGCTCATCGCCAGCCGACTGGAGCACGGGTACGGAGTTGGCTGCTCCCGGTTCGACGGCATTTTCTGCGGGGCTCATATCGGTCACTCCCCACGAGCGTCCATCATCACGGCAAACAGAGCATCGAGCGCGATGATGCCAAGAATGTTAGCGACGACTGCGCCCGTCGCCGCATCGCCGACCGCCCGAGCACTGCGAGCGGCTCTGAGCCCCATCCGGCAGCTCACGGTGCCAATGAGCGCCGCGAAGGCGATGCTCTTCACGGCTCCGAAGATGAAGTCCGTAAGCGGGACCGCATCGAGCGTCTCGCGCAGGTACTGCATGGCGGTGAAGCCCAGCGAAACCGTCGAGACTGCAAGTCCGCCCAGGATTGCGATGAGGGAGCCGAGGAGGTAAAGGATAGGCATCGCGACGCACAGCGATACGACCGACGGCATTACGAGAAACTCGCCGATCGGGATGCCGAGCACCCGGAGTGCTGCGATCTCGTCATTGCCGCGCATGGTCGCGATGCGTGCGGCATAGGCCCCACCGGTGCGTCCGGCCATGACGATGGCCGTCACGACGCTGGAGAGCTCTCGCACGGAGGCGACGCCGACCAGGTTGGGAACGTAGGTTTCGGCGGCATAGGCACGCAGCTCCGCTGCGCCGATGAAAGCGAGAATCGCTCCCACGAGGAAGTTGACGGTGCCGACGATCGCCACGGCGCGCGGTCCCGCATTGAGCAGATCGGAGACCAGATCGACGCCACGAAAACGAGCCCGGCCGAGCAGCAGCCTTGCGGATCCCGCCACGGTTTGGGCGAGGAGTACAGCGCTCCTGCCCACCTCGACCAGGAGATCGACCGCCTGAGTGACTGTCCAGGCGACAGGGCGCAGAGGCGCTCGCGCTGCGAGCCGCGGTTTGCGGGGCGTTGCCGGAAGGAGATGCACGAGTTGCCGCGCTGAGGGAGGCAGCGCGGAGTCGTCGAAGACCATCCCATTGGCGGCGGCCATTCGTTTGATGCTCCATAGGAAGGCGACCAGAGTCGTGTCCCACTTGCCGAGCCGGGTGGTATCGAACGCCACGCCACGTATCGCGGAATTGCTGCAGAGACGTGCGATCGCGGGTGCCTGCACCTCCGACTGAGTCAACCAGTCACCCCTGAGGGCGATCGTCGCCGCTCCATCTCGACTGCGAAATTCCCACGCCGCCATGGCCCGGCCCTCCAATCCTTGCGGTCCTGCGCTGTGCGGCCAAGCTCGCGGGGAGCCGACCGCTTCTCACCGTAGGCCCCGGAGCCGCTGGGAACAATCAGGCCGGCGGAGATGCTGCGTTTCGTGCTGGTGAACCTGCGTGCCGTTTCCCGAGGAGGCAAGATGCAGCGGCGCCGCCCTTGTTTCCTCGCGCGAAATGCATCATCCAGCGGATGAGCATTGCTGAGAAGGAGCCCCGAAACTAACGTGCCGCAGGAAGCTCCGCATCCTGCGCCTCGGGACGCAAGTCGCTACGGAGCCGGAGGCCGATATGCGCCGCGAAATGGTTCTACTGAAGGCTGTGGAGGGAACACGGGAAGGCTGGCTCGTGATGGAGCGGGATGAATTCATGGAACAGATGGATCTGGAAAAATGGGACGCTCAACAGCTGCTGATCGGAACCGTGCTGCCCGCGGGCCCGCCGCGAAGGCTGAATTGACCGGAGCCTGAACCGGTCTCGAGCATGAAGCGAAAGGTGATTGCGTGAACGCCACTCGAACCCTGTATGCCCACGGCCAGAGTCTCTGGCTCGACAACATCACCCGCGATCTGCTCACGAGCGGTGCGCTCGCGAAGTACATCGCGGAGTTCTCGATTACGGGGCTCACCTCGAATCCGACGATCTTCGATCACGCCATCAAGGGCGGATCAGCCTACGATGCGGCGATTCGCGCCGGGGCGGCCCATTGGACGAGCGGCGAGCGCCTGTTCTTCGACCTCGCGCTCGAGGACATCACGCAAGCTGCCGACCTCTTCGGGCCCATTCACGAGCGTACCGCCGGGGTGGACGGCTGGGTGTCACTCGAGGTCTCCCCCCTTCTGGCTCACGACGCTGCCGCCACCCTTCGTGAGGCGAAGGAGCTTCATGCGCAGGCTGGGCGCCGGAACCTGTTCATCAAGATTCCGGGGACTCGGGAGGGACTGCCCGCGATCGAGGAGACCGTTTTCGAAGGAATTCCCGTCAATGTGACGCTGCTGTTCTCGCGCCCGCAGTACCTTGCGGCAGCCGAGGCGTGGCTTCGGGGCATCGAGCGTCGCCTCGCCGCGGGACTCAACCCCAATGTTCCATCCGTCGCTTCGCTCTTCGTCAGCCGCTGGGACGTGGCAGTAGCGGGGAAGGCGCCGAGCGAGCTCGCCAACCGGCTCGGACTCGCGATCGGCCAGCAGGTCTACCGGGAGTACTCGCAGCTCCTCGAGTCGGCGCGCTGGCGGCGGGTCATGAATGCCGGCGCGCGCCCTCAGCGTCTGCTCTTTGCCAGCACCGGCACCAAGGACCCACAGGCGCCCGACACGCTGTACGTGCGCGGTCTTGTCGCGCCGCTCACGATCAATACCATGCCGGATGCGACCCTCAACGCGTTTGCGAAACACGGACAGGTGGATCGCGAGCTGGCGGCCGACGGGGGCGACAGCGAGCGTGTTCTGGCCGGCTTCGAGCAAGCGGGCATCCGGCTCGAGGCTCTTGCCGCGAGGCTCCAGGAGGAGGGAGCAGCGGCATTCGTGTCCTCGTGGAAGGACCTGCTCGGTTTGATCGAAGACAAGGCGGCAGCGTTGATCGAGACCGGCTGATGCCGGCTGGTCAAACCCGCCCGGTGGGGGCGGGAACGCATCGATGCCCGCGTTCGCGCGCGAGCGCGAGAGGAAGCTCCCATGACTCCGAGATTCGTGCTGCTGCTGTTTGCGCTCCCGTGCGCATTCGCCACGGATTCAGCTTGCGCCGCAGGCACCGATCCTGCAGTGACTCAGGTGCAGACGCTCGATCGGTTCCTCCTCGAGTCCATGCAAGCGGGTCCAACCGCATCAGTGACGCACTCGAGATCGGTAGCACGATTCCGTAACGCTGCACCGTGACGGCGGTGCCAAGGGCCCCCGGGAGCGAGTCCACACGCAGCACGATATTCAGGAGCCCCGGGGGGAACAATCGAGCTCGCCGAGATGCAGCGTTTCGTGCGAGTCAGCCGTCAGCTTGCGATATCCAACGGGCTGCCGGACTCGACCATCGACTGCAGGCGTGTGTTGAACTTGGTCAGCAGCCGTGTGAGCTCCTGTAGCTCGACGGCGCTGAAGTCCTCCACGGCGAGATTCAGGAGTTCAAGGATGGAGGGCAGCATCGCATCGAGAACCTTGCGCCCCGGGGCGGTCAGCTGCAGCTCCACCTTGCGTCGATCCACGTCGCTGCGCAGCCGCACGACGAGCCCCCGCTCGGCGAGCTGGTCGATCACGCGCGTGAGGGCGCCGCTGTCGTGACGAAATTGGGCGCAAATGTCCTTGGGATTCAGGGTGGCACTGTCCCGCAGCAACACGAGGATGATGTACTGCGCATACGTCAAGCCGTGTCGCTCGAGCAGCGGCTCCACCAGATCGAGCATCAGGGAGTGCGCTCGCTTGGCGAGATAGCCGACGCTGCAGTGCGAGCTGTAGGTCGAAGCCTTGTAATGCTGCCTAGGCACTGGCTGCTCCCGCTTGATTCTGTCCAGGCACTTACTGCCTTTACATTTACTGCTTTGGCAGCTACATTATCGGGCAGAGTCTCGCAAGTGTCAATCAAGTGGCGGAGCGGCGGGCGGAGTCGTCCGCGAAGGTAGGGCCCGAATGGACACACTCACCAGCATCAAGGTTTTTCGGCAGGTCGTGGACTCCGGAAGTTTCATGAAGGCTGCCGATCGGCTCGACATGTCGGCCGCCATGGTCAGCAAGCATGTCATGCATGTGGAGCAGCGGCTCGGGGTGCGACTGCTCAATCGCAACAGTCGATCGCTCAGTCTCACGGAGCCCGGCAGGCTCTATTTCGAGCGCTCGAAGCGCATCCTGGAGGAGCTGCAGGCGACCGAACTGGAGCTCGGCTCTCTCGGCAGCGTTCCCCGGGGCACGCTGCGAGTCAGCGTGCCGAGCTCGGCCTCGGGCCAGTGGCTCGCCGAGCTTCTCGCGGAGTATCGCCGGCGATATCCCGAGGTCGTGGTCGACGTTTCCTTCGAGGACCGCTTCGTCAATCTCGTGGACGAGGGGTACGACCTTGCGCTGCGAATCACCTCCAGCCGAGATTCCCTCCCGCCAGGCCTGATCGCCCGTCCCCTTCGACCGGCGGTGTTCTACCTCGCTGCCTCGCACGAATACCTCGAGCGCCGCGGAGCCCCGGCCTCTCCCGCGGATCTCGCGCAGCACGACTTCATCGCAGTGGGCGACGTGCTCGACTGTTTGCCGCGAGCCGCTGGGAGCGAAAGGGCTCAAATTCCGCTCCACGTCGTGCTGCGCTACCGCTCGATGGACGGCGTCGCCAATGCCATCGCTGCGGGCATCGGCATAGCACCGGTCCCGGCAGTCCTGTTCGAAGATCCGGCGTTCCGGGACGTCCTGACGCCGATCCTCCCCGACTACCCACTGCAACAGGCAACGCTCTACGTCGTCTATGCAAGCCGGAAGTTCGTGCCGCAGAAGCTTCGGACGTTCGTGGACTTCATCGTGGAATCTCTTTCTCCTCTTTCGGAGCAGAAGACTCGCCTGTTTCGAGCGCCCGAGCCCGTTCTCAAACTGCCGCTCACCTCGCCCGCCGAGCGCCGTCCTGCGCATATATAAGGAGGTCGAATATGTTCAATGCACTGCCGTGCACTGCAGAGCACGTGCGTCCAAGCGTGCGATGAGTGTGGACGTTCAGTATCGGGCGCTCGAGGCGGACTGCCGCAACGGAGGTTGGAGTGCAACCGCTCATGGTCAACGAGGAGCGCGAGCTCTCGGTTCTCGCAGATTTCGACACCGGAGACGTGCTCGGGGCGCTCTCGTTTGGGATCATCGTGCTCGATGAGCAGCTCTGCGCGATATACGCCAATGACATCGCCCAGGACCTTCTCGCAGTGCATCTCCGCGACATGCGTGGTCGGCCGTTCGCGCACTTTCTGCCGCGTCCTCAGCGCTTCGCGTGCGCCGTGCGGCGCGCGCTGAAGAGAGGAACGGCGGTCGATTACACGCTCCGCATGGGCTTCGATCGTTGGCCCAAGAATTCAGACACCGTCAACCTGCGGATTGCCCCGTTGTGGAACCAGATCTCCGGGGCGTATGTTCTGGTGGAGATGAGCGCGCGAACCTGCGTTCAGTTTCGGGGTACGACGATGTCATGAGCGCCTCACGCTCGGCGACGGCCGCCGAGCCGCCGCTGGGGCCGGTGATCGCACCGGACGGAGTGCATTTCAATCTGTTCGCGACCGCAGAGCGGGTCGAGCTCGCGCTCTTCGATCAGCTCGATGACGAGCGTCCTCGGCGCATGGTGGAGCTCGAGCGGCACCCGGGCCCCTGGGGCCACTATTGGCACTGCTTCGTTGCGGGCATACGCCCCGGGCAGATCTATGGATACCGTGCACACGGGGCCTTCCAGCCAGAGCGGGGACTGCGCTTCGACGGCGAGAAGCTCCTCCTGGACCCCTATGCGCGATGCGTTGCGACGCCGCTTCGACGCAGCCGGCAGGCGGCCGTCGGTCCTGGAGAAAATCTCGCCACCGCATTCCGCAGCGTCGTCGTGGACTGTGGCGCTTACGACTGGGAGGAGGATGGGCCGCCCCGCGTGCCCTACGAACGCACGGTCATCTACGAGATGCATGTCGGCAATTTCACGCGGCATCCGAGCTCAGGAGTCGCGCCGGGGTTGCGCGGTACCTTCGCGGGGGTAGTGGAAAGGATCCCCCATCTGCTCGACCTTGGCGTGAGCGCCGTCGAGCTGATGCCGGTGTTCGCGTTCGACGAGCAGGCCGCGCCGGCGGGTCTGCAGAACGTCTGGGGCTATGAGCCGGTGTCGTTCTTCGCCCCGCACGAGCGCTATGGCTCCCGGCGTGCGGTCGGTGCGGTGCTCGATGAGTTTCGCGACATGACGAAGGCGCTGCATCGGGCCGGCATCGAGGTGATTCTGGATGTGGTCTACAACCACTCGGCCGAGGACGGTGCGGGCGGCCCGACGCTGAGTTTCAGGGGTCTGGCGAACGAGCTCTATTACACGCTCGCCCCCGATGGGAGCTATGCGAACTACAGCGGCGTCGGCAATACGCTCAATGCGAACACACCGATCGTCTCGCGGCTGATTCTCGACAGCCTACGTTACTGGGTGCGCGAAGCGCACGTCGATGGGTTTCGTTTCGATCTGGCCGCCGTGCTGTTGCGCGACGTGAGCGGAACTCCGACGGATGAGACGCCGATTCTCCGGGCCATCGGGACCGATCCGATCCTGAAGGACATCAAGCTCATCGCCGAGGCGTGGGATGCGGCGGGACTCTATGCGCTCGGCCACCTGACGCATCAGGGGTTTCGCGAGTGGAACGGCCGCTTCCGGGACGATGCGCGCCGGTTCGTGAAGAGCGATAACGGCACCGTGAGGCCGATGGCTTGCCGTCTTGCCGGCAGCCCCGACATCTACCCGGTGCAGCACTGCACCCCGGCGTGCAGCATCAGCTTCGTGACGAGCCACGACGGCTTTACGCTCAACGATCTGGTCTCGTACAACGAGAAGCACAATGAGGCCAATCGGGAGCAAAACCGCGACGGGCTGAACGAGAACTTCAGCTGGAATTGCGGTGTGGAGGGGCCCACCGACCATCCCACGGTCAATCGGTTGCGGATGCGGCAGATCAAGAACTTTCTCACCGTGACGCTGCTGGCAGCCGGCACGCCGATGCTGCTCATGGGGGATGAGGTTTGTCGCACACAGCACGGAAACAACAACGGCTACTGTCTCGATGCCGACGGAGGGTGGCTCGACTGGGGCGCACTCTCATCTTGCGGGGAGATCTACCGCTTCGCTTGCGAGCTCATCGGCGCGCGTACGGGGCGCTCGGCCCGCGAGAAGAGCCTGCTGGGGTCGGCACCGGGCTCGCTGATGCCGCGACGGATGGAATGGCACGGCGTACGTCTGGGGGAACCGGACTGGAGCGAGCAATCGCATAGCCTGGCGGTGAGAATCGAGCCCGACCGCACCGACCTCGAGCTCTACCTCATCCTGAACGCTTACTGGGAGGCTCTGGTGTTTGCAGTACCCCCGCGCGTAGGTGCCGAAGCAAGCTGGCGGCGCTGCGTGGATACCTCCCGCGCCGCTCCCGAGGACATCTGCTTCGACCACGAAGCTCCAGTCATCACCGCGTCGGCCATCGCGGTTGAGCCACGCTCGGTCGTGGTGCTCCTCGGGAGACGCGCGGCGGTCGCACCGGAACGCCGGGACCTGTGAGATCGATGGCACGTTCGTTCAGCAAACGTCACGGCGAACAAGCCAGCCGCTCGATGGGCTCGCTACGCTTCTTCCGCTTTCTACAGCCGGAGAGAAGCAAGCCCGCGGGCTTGAGCCGTGGCTCGGCAGCCTGAGACGTTGGAACGACTCGACTAAGATGAATGTTCATGAGAAGCGCGTAGCATGATCGGGAATTTTTGTGAGAAGCCCCTGGAGTGGCACAGTCATGGATAACGGACAAGCGCAGACGGTCGCATCGCGCGTCGCCGAGATCCGGCCTGCGGCAAACCTCGTGGCGACGGATGGCGATGAGGCACTGCGGGAGCTTGCGGACACCGGGCGCAGGCTCTACCGGCAGCACCTGCTCGTCGATCGGGCGATCGATGCCGACCGCGCGACCGCGCGGGAGCGGTTCGAGGCGCTTGCACGGGCAGTGCGCGACATCATCGCGCCACGCTGGGCCCACACGCGGGAAGCCTACGCCCGCAAGAATCCGAAGCACATCTATTATCTATCGATGGAATTCCTCATCGGCCGCTCCCTCGGAAACAACCTCACGAACCTGCTCCTCGATCCGCAGGTGCACCGCACCGAGGCCGGCATCGAGGATCTCGACTGGATCGGCCTGAACGAGCAGGAGCCGGACCCGGGGCTGGGTAATGGTGGCCTCGGGCGGCTCGCGGCGTGCTACCTCGACTCGATGGCGACGCTCTCACTTCCGGCGATCGGATACGGACTGCGCTATGAGTACGGAATCTTTCGGCAGACCATCCGCGACGGGTGGCAGGAGGAGCAGCCCGACAACTGGTTGCGACGGCCGGATCCGTGGGAGATCGCGCGGCCGGACGAGTGCGTCGAGGTGAGGCTCGGCTGCTCGCTCACTCTGCGCGAGGGTCGCTTGCAGCTGGTCCCGGGCCAGGGCTCCCGTCTGATCGGCGTGCCTTTCGATCGGCCCGTGGTGGGGTATGGCGGTAACACGGTCAACACGCTGCGGCTCTGGTGTGCTGCTGCGCCTGATTACTTCGATCTGCAGCGCTTCGACGCAGGTGACTTCCTGGGTGCACTCTCCGACAGTCTGGACGCTCAGTTGCTTACACGGGTTCTATATCCGGACGACTCGACCATTTACGGACAGGAGCTGCGATTCGTGCAGGAATATTTCCTGGTCGCCTGCTCGCTTGCCGACCTCACGCGCCGCTTCCGCGCCTCCAATGCGGACTGGAGTCTCTTGCCGGAAAAGGCCGCGATCCAGCTCAACGACACGCACCCGGCGCTCGCAGTGCCCGAGCTGATGCGAATCCTGCTGGACGAGGCGCATCTCGATTGGGACCAGGCCTGGAACATCGCGCAACGAACGCTCGCCTACACCAACCATACGCTGCTGCCGGAGGCTCTGGAGAAATGGCCGCTCCCCTGGTTCGAGCTGCTGGTGCCGCGGCTCCTCGAGATCGTCTACGAGATCAACCGAAGATTTCTCGAGGAGGTGCGCTCCCGCCACGGAGTGGATGACGCGCTCGCCTCGCGGGTGAGTCTCATCGAGGAGGGTTCCGGCAAGCACGTGCGCATGGCGCACCTGGCGGTCGTCGGTTCGCACAGCACCAATGGCGTTGCGAAGATCCACAGCGAGTTGCTGAGAACCAGCACGGTGCGCGACCTCGCCGCGCTTTATCCCGAGCGTTTCAACAACAAGACCAACGGCGTGACGCCGCGCCGCTGGCTGCGTCTGGCCAATCCCCCGCTCTCGAGCCTCATCAGCACGGCGATCGGCGAGGACTGGATTGCGGACCTGTCGCAGCTCGCGAAACTCAGACCCCTTGCAAGCGATCCGAGTCTCCAGAACGCCTTCCTCGCGGCCAAGCGGGCGGCCAAGGAGCGCTGTGCCGAGTGGCTTCGCGCGAGCATGGGAGTGGAGGTGGATGTGGACTCGATCTTCGACTGCCAGATCAAGCGCATCCATGAGTACAAGCGGCAGCTCCTCAACGTCCTGCGCATCGTGACGCTGTATGAGCGGCTGCGCATGAATCCCCAGCTGCAAGTCGCACCGCGGACCTTCTTCTTCAGCGGCAAGGCGGCGCCCGGCTATCGCCTGGCGAAGCTCATCATCAAGCTCATCAACAACGTCGCGGAGGTCATCGACTCCGACCCCATGGCGGCGGGCAAAATTCGTATCCTGTTCCTTCCCGAGTATGGCGTCTCGCTTGCCGAGCGACTGATCGCGGCGGCAGACGTGTCGAACCAGATTTCCACGGCAGGCTACGAGGCAAGCGGCACCAGCAACATGAAGTTCATGATGAACGGGGCTCTCACCCTCGGCACGCGTGACGGGGCGACCATCGAGATGGCCGAGGAAGCCGGCGAGGAGAATCTGTTCCTCTTCGGACTCACGGCCCAACAGGTGGCGGGGAGCCGAGCGTGGTACGACCCGCATTGGCACTACGAGCACGAGCCGGAGACTCGCGCCGCGCTCGATTTGATCGGCTCGAATCACTTCAACCGCAACGAGCCGGGCGTGTTCGCGCCGTTGCGTGCCGCGCTGCTGACGGGAGGGGATTACTACATGCACCTCGCGGATCTGCGCGCGTACCTCGATGCCGATCGCAGGGTGGTCGAGCTTTATCGCAACCGGAGCGCGTGGGCGCAGCGGGCGCTCCTCAACGTGGCCGCCTCGGGGAAGTTCTCGAGTGATCGCGCGGTCGCCGAGTATGCGAGCGCAATCTGGCATGCGCAGCCGTGCGTGGTCTCCTAGGAGGGTACATGGCACTCCCCCCGTTACAGGCGCGACCCGCATGGCGCGCACTCCAGGCTCATCAGGCGACGCTCGCCTCGCGGCACCTGCGTGAGCTTTTTGCGGAGGATTCCCGGCGCGGGGAGCGCTTCGCGCTCGAGGCCGCCGGGATCTACCTCGATTACTCGAAGAACCGCATCACCGAGGAGACCGTCGACCTGCTCGTACAGCTCGCCGAGCAGTCGGGACTGCGAGCACGGATCGATGCCATGTTCCGCGGCGAGCACATCAATGTATCGGAGCATCGCGCGGTGCTGCACGTCGCGCTGCGCACGCCGCGAGGCGCCTCGATCGTGGTGGACGGTACGAACGTGGTGCCGCAGGTGCACGCCGTACTCGACAGGATGGGGGAGTTCAGTCAGGAGATTCGCACTGGACGATGGCGCGGCCACACCGGAAGGCGCATTCGCAACATCATCAACATCGGGATCGGCGGCTCGGACCTGGGGCCCGTGATGGCCTACGAGGCGCTGCGGCACTACAGCCAGCGCGACCTGACCTTTCGCTTCGTGTCGAACGTGGACGGGACGGACTTCGTGGAAGCCGTACGCGACCTCGATCCGGCAGAGACGCTGTTCATCGTTTCATCGAAGACCTTCACGACGCTCGAGACGATGACCAACGCCGCGAGTGCGCGGGCGTGGTCAGTGGCGGGATTCGCGGGCGATGAGCGCTGCGTCGCGCGGCACTTCGTCGCGGTATCCACCAACCTCGCCGAGGTCACGAAGTTCGGGATCGACACGGCGAACATGTTCGAGTTCTGGGACTGGGTGGGGGGGCGCTATTCGATGGACTCCGCCATCGGGCTCTCCACCCTGCTGGCGGTCGGTCCCGAGCACTTCGCAGCCCTGCTGCACGGCTTTCATGAGATGGATGAGCATTTCCGCACGGCGCCCATGCGGGGCAACCTTCCGGTGATCATGGGGTTGCTCGGCATCTGGTACGGCAACTTCTTCGGTGCGCAGACAGTCGGAGTCTTTCCCTACGAGCAGTACCTCAAGCGCTTTCCGGCCTATCTGCAGCAGCTCACGATGGAGAGCAACGGCAAGCACGTGACACTCGAGGGGCGTCGCGTCGACTACGACACGGGTCCCATTTACTGGGGTGAGCCGGGGACGAACGGGCAGCACTCGTTCTACCAATTGATCCACCAGGGCACGCGCCACATCCCGTGCGACTTTATCGCCTTCATCCGTCCCCTCAATCCCCTCGGCGCCCACCACGAGCTGCTGCTCGCGAACGTGCTGGCGCAGGGAGAGGCGCTCGCGTTCGGGAGGTCCGCGGCCGAGGTGAAGGCGGAGGGCTCCCCGGACTGGCTGGTGCCCCATCGCACGTTCGAAGGCAATCGGCCTTCCAATACGCTCCTGCTCGAGGAGCTGACCCCGGCGGCCCTCGGTCGTCTGGTGGCGCTCTACGAGCACAGCGTGTTCACGCAAGGAGTCATCTGGCAGATCGATTCCTTCGATCAGTGGGGCGTCGAGCTCGGCAAGGTGCTCGCGAAGGCCATCGTGCCGCAGTTGAAGCACGATTCGACTGTCACGCTCGCGCACGACAGCTCGACAAATGCCCTCATCCGCCGGATCACCGGACGCACGGCTCGCGCGCGCGGCTTGCTGCCCGCGTGAGCGCCTCGGCGGATCGACCCTATGGAGATACGCGCATGCAACTAGGAATGGTGGGCCTCGGCCGGATGGGTGCGAACATGGTGCGCCGGCTGATCCGCAAGGGTCATGAGTGCGTGGTCTTCGACGCCATACCCACGGCCGTGCAGGCGCTCACCCGCGAAGGAGCAGCGGGTGCTGACTCGTTCGCCCACCTGGTCAGCCAACTGCGCAAGCCGCGCGCCGTCTGGCTCATGGTGCCGGCGGCGGTTGTGGACGAGACGATCGCGAAGCTCGAGCCGCACCTGGACTCCGGAGATGCGCTGATCGACGGCGGCAACTCGTACTACATCGATGACATGCGCCGCTCCAAGGCGCTCGCGTCCCGTGGCGTCGCCTACCTCGATGTCGGTACGAGCGGCGGGGTATGGGGGCTCGAGCGCGGCTACTGCATGATGATCGGCGGGGATGGTCCGGCCGTGCGACGCCTGGACCGGGTGTTCGCGGCCCTCGCACCTGGGCGCGGGCAGATCGCGCGCACACCGGGGCGCACCGATGCAAAGCAGAGCACGGCGGAGGAGGGCTACCTTCATTGTGGATCGAGCGGCGCCGGTCACTTCGTGAAGATGGTCCACAACGGAATCGAATACGGCCTCATGGCGGCATACGCGGAAGGGTTGGATGTATTGCGCGCCGCGAACGTGGGCCGGACGCAGAGCGCGGCGGATGCAGAGACGACGCCACTGCGCGATGCGCAGCTCTATAACTTCGACATCGACCTCGCCGAGGTCGCGGAGGTCTGGCGGCGGGGCAGCGTGGTCGCCTCGTGGCTGCTCGACCTCGCCGCGGCGGCGTTGCTTGCAGATCCGAAGCTCGAGGACTTCGCCGGGCGCGTATCGGATTCCGGCGAGGGCCGCTGGACGATCAAGGCGGCGATCGATGAGGCCGTTCCCACCCCGGTGCTGAGCGCCGCGCTCTACGAGCGCTTCAGTTCCCGTGGCGATGCGCTCTTTCAGGGAAAGCTGCTCTCGGCGCTGCGTCATGAGTTCGGTGGTCATGAGGAAAAGCCTGCCCCATAGCCGCAGGAGGCTCTTGCGATGAGCGAACCGAACTGTGACGCGCTGGTCTTCTTCGGTGCGACCGGAGATCTCGCGTACAAGAAGATCTTCCCGGCGCTGCAGGCGATGGTGAAGCGCGGGACCTTGAATATCCCGGTGATCGGAGTCGCGAAGAGCGGCTGGACGCTCGCGCAGCTGCAAGGGCGCATGCGCGAGAGCCTGGAGCTTCATGGGGGCATCGACGCGGCGGCGAGCGCCAGGCTGAGCACCCTGCTGCGCTACGTGGACGGCGACTACGCCGATCCGGCGACCTTCAAGGCTCTCAGGCAGGTGCTCGGCTCGGCGCAGCGGCCGGCGCATTACCTTGCGATTCCGCCGCTGCTGTTCGCAATCGTGGTCGAGCGGCTCGGCGCTGCAGGCTGCGCTCCGCCCGGAGCGCGAGTGGTCGTCGAGAAGCCCTTCGGCAGGGGTCTCGACAGTGCGCGCGCGCTCAACCGTATCCTCCTCGGGACCTTCGACGAGGAGCACATCTTCCGCATCGACCACTATCTCGGTAAGCGCCCGGTGCACAATCTGGTGTTCTTCCGCTTCACCAATCCGATGCACGAATCGCTTTGGAGCCGACAGTACATCGAGAGCATCCAGATCACGATGGCGGAGTCGTTCGGCGTCGAGGGACGAGGCGCCTTCTACGACCAGACGGGCGCGATTCGCGATGTGATCCAGAATCATCTGTTCCAGGTCCTCTCGAGTCTCGTCATGGAGCCGCCGGCACGCACCGACAGCGAGTCGTTGCGCGACGAGAAGGTGAAGGTGCTGAAGTCGGTTGCGACCTTGGCTCCGGACGAGGTGCTCCGTGGGCAGTTTCGAGGCTACCGCAGCGAGCCGGGTGTCGCTTCGGGCTCACAGATGGAAACCTTCGCTGCCGTGCGACTGTCGATCGACAACTGGCGCTGGCAGGGTGTCCCGGTGTTCATTCGCGCCGGCAAGGCGCTCGCCACCACCTGCACGGAGATCGTGGCACGCCTCAGACGTCCGCCGCCCGTGCTCCACGAGGACGCCAAGGCCAACTACTTGCGCTTTCGCATCGGTCCTTCCATGGAGATCGCATTCGGCCTCAATGTGATGGACGAAGAGGAGACGGGCGCCGGTGAGGGTATCGAGCTTGTGGCAAGCCGGCGTCCCGGTGCCAATGAGCGCGATGCCTACGAGCGTGTCCTCACCGATGCGCTCGCTGGCGACCGGACGCTCTTTGCGCGCGAGGACTACGTGGAGGAGGCCTGGCGAATCGTCGATCCGATCCTGAAGGCGGGTACGGAGATCTACCCCTACGAGCCCGGCACCTGGGGTCCGACGCAAGTCTCGGCCCTCACACCTCAAGGCGGCTGGCTGAACCCCGTGGTGGGACATGAGGTGGGGCGATGAACACGGCGCCGTCGGCAAGCACGGCCATGACAGACGCTCTCGATCAGCTCGCGATCGATACGATCCGGACGCTCGCGATCGATGCGGTGCAGGCGGCGAATTCCGGGCACCCCGGCACGCCGATGGCACTTGCACCCCTCGTCTACACGCTCTGGAATCGGGTGCTGCGCTTCGATCCGCGCGATCCCCTCTGGCCCAATCGCGATCGTTTCGTGCTCTCGAACGGGCATGCCTCGATGCTCCTGTGGTCGGTCCTGCACCTGAGCGGAGTGCAGGCGGTGAACGCGCAGTACGAGACCGTGGGGCGGCCCGCCGTCACACTCGATGACATCAAGCATTTTCGGCAGTGGGGCAGCAAGGCCCCGGGCCATCCCGAGTATCACCTGGTATCCGGCGTCGAGACGACGACCGGTCCGCTCGGTCAAGGCATCGCCACGAGTGTGGGCATGGCCGTGGCGGGCAAGTTCCTCGCGGAGCGGTACAACAGGCCGGGCTTGGACGTCTTCGATCATCGGATCTACGCCGTTTGCGGCGACGGCTGCCTGATGGAGGGAGTCGGGGCCGAGGCGGCCTCGCTCGCAGGGCACCTTGCGCTCGACAATCTGTGCTGGATCTATGACAACAACCACATCACGATCGAGGGCTCGACCGCCATTACCTTCACCGAGGATGTGGCGGCGCGCTTTCGCGCCTACGAGTGGAACGTGCTGCAAGTTCACGACGCGAACGACGTGGATGGCATCGAGGCGGCGCTGCGCTCGGCGAGCAATGCCTGCGGGCGCCCGACGCTCATCGTGCTCGACAGCCACATCGGCTATGGTTCCCCGCACAAGCACGACAGCGCCGAAGCCCACGGCGAACCACTCGGCGCCGAGGAAGTCAAGGCGACCAAGCGCAGCTACGGGTGGCCGGAGGATGCGCAGTTCCTCGTCCCACCCGGGGTGCGCGAGCGCTTTGCCGCGGGCGTGGGAGCCCGCGGTGCCGCGGCGAATCGTGCATGGCGCGAGCAGCGCGAGCGTTACCGCGCGGCTTATCCGGCGCTGGCGACGGAGCTCGATCAAATGCAGCGCCGGGAGTTGCCGCAGGGCTGGGATGCAGGCCTGCCGGTCTTTCCTGCGGATGCAAAGGGACTCGCCGGCCGGGACGCCGCCGGGGCGGTTCTGAACGCGCTTGCCCCCCGCGTGCCCTGGCTGCTCGGCGGCTCGGCGGACCTCGCGCCTTCAAACCGCACGACGCTCAAGTTTCCCGGCGCCGGAGACGTTCAACCGGCGACACGCGGCGGCCGGAACCTCCACTTCGGCATTCGCGAGCACGCTATGGCCGCGGTCGTGAACGGCATGACCCTCTCGAAGCTACGTGCCTTCGGTGCCACGTTCTTCATCTTCAGCGACTACGCACGGCCCGCCATCCGCCTGTCGGCGGTGATGGAACTGCCGACGCTTTTCATTTTCACCCACGATGCCATGGGCGACGGCGAGGATGGTCCCACCCATCAGCCGGTCGAACAGCTCGCCTCGTTTCGTGCGATGCCCGGCCTCACGGTGTTGAGGCCCGGGGACGCGAACGAGGTGGTCGAAGCGTTCCGGTATGTGATGCAGCTGCGCCATCGGCCGGCGCTGATCGCACTTTCCCGTCAGGCGCTCCCCACGCTCGATCGGCAGCGATACGCATCGGCCGACGGCGTCTCCCGCGGGGCGTATGTGCTCGCCGATGCGCCCGGCGGGGTTCCCGAAGTGATCCTGATCGCAACCGGCAGCGAGTTGCAGCTCGCGGTGCGCGGGCATGAGAGCTTGCGCGCGGAGGGTGTACGATCGCGGGTGGTCTCGATGCCTTCCTGGGATCTCTTCGAGCAGCAGCCCTCCGACTACCGCGACCAGGTCCTGCCGCCGGGCGTCACTGCGCGCATCGCGATCGAGCAGGCTTCAACGTTCGGTTGGGAGCGGCACGTGGGCCCGCGGGGACGGGTCATCGGCATGCACACCTTTGGGGCGTCCGCACCGTTGAAGGAGCTCGACCGCCGCTTCGGCTTCGAGCCGGACGGCGTTATCGCGGTAGCCAAATCGCTGCTTGCCAAGCGCTAGGCGTAGATCAATACCATTGTTCAATAGACGCCTCTTCGCACTCCTGAGCTAATCGCAGCCGTCGATGCGGCAGCGGCTACTGAGGAGCAGGCAAATGACAGAGAAGACTGCGTTGCGGGTGATCTCGCGAATCAACGGCACAGCCGCCCATGAGGTGCAGGCGTCGGGCGCTGCGAAGTGGGTGAATCGCTCGGCCACACCCGTCTGCGAGCGGGTAAACCATCTGATCAGACGCGCGATGATGCTTCTGGAAACGGACCGTCGGGGTGCCTGGATGTGCTTGCGCGATGCCTCGGCGCTGCTCGGTCCGGAGGAGCAACAGTCGGCCATCGGTATGGCGTCGCTGCCAACTGCGTTCCAGCCCGGCGGCCTTGCACGCTGGCAGGCCATGCGGGCCCTCGCGCACATCGAGGTCAATCTCGGGGCCAAGATCGAGATTCGTGAGCTTGCGGGCCTGCTGGCGCTCAGCAAGAGTCACTTCTCGCGTGCGTTCAAACGTAGTCTCGGCCAATCTCCGATGGCGTATGTGGCGATGCGGCGCGTCGAGCGCGCGAAAGTCATGATGACCTCCACGAGGGAACAGCTTACGGAGATCGCATTGGCCTGCGGGTTTGCGGATCAGTCGCATCTGATCCGCTCGTTTCGCCGCAGGGTCGGCACGAGTCCTGGCTTTTGGCGTCGGACCCAGGTGCAGATGCTCACACCCGCGGGTCGGACGGGCTCGGAGCATCAGACTCGCGGCACTGGGATACACGGTGCCAGGGCCGGCAGCCTTTCATCGCAACCCCATGTCGGATGACCGCGGCGCCGCGGAGTGTGACGTAGCCGATCAGCATCACCACGAGCGCCCGAGCCCGCAGATGCGCCACCATCCAAGCGCGACCGACTTCGTCGGGTCACGCTCGATGGTGGTGCTGGGCTGTTGCGGACAGTCCGCCATCAGGTCTCGAGCTTCACCCCGACCCCGTCGCCCGAAAGATTGAACCGCAGGCCCTCGGTCGTCGAGAGTAGCTTGATGACCACGCCGTGCTCGTTCCGCAGAACTGCAGCCGAACCACCGCCGGCAACCGTCAACCCCGCCGAGACGGCGACGTAGTTGCCGTCGAAGTCTTTGATATCTCGTAGGTTGTAAACCACGCCACTGGCCGTGATGTGGGCCACACCGACATCGACGAGTGAAAGCCCCGAGAGCTTGAACTTGTGCGACTTGCCCCTGTAGATGAGATTGCCGTGGCCCCACACGTAGCCCACGCCGGCGGCGATGCTTCCGCCCGTGAGATCAACCGTCGCGCTTGGCTCGTCTGCCGCCGTGACAGGCGGGCTGGAGGTCGAACCGTCTGCGAACGCGACGCTCGCCAGAAGCGCACTGGCGAGCAGGGAAAGAGTGGTAGTACGCATGGAAAGTATCCTTGATGGCTGAAGGTAGGTTGACAGCTTGCTCACGCGATACAACGCTCCGCCTGAGCGCCCGGCACGATAGGACCACGCGCAAGCTTGGTCTTGATCCCGCGTGCCCTACTTGGATCTGCGTGAGTGGCGAGTGACTGTGGTTGGCCCGTTCTGCAGCGCCGCGGGTCGCGCCGCCATCGCCAATACCATGGTGCTATTCGAGAGCGCGCCCGAGTGTGCGATGCTACTGCGCTGGCAGGTATCCGCCAGATGCCCGCTCCGCCACTCGTCAGCGAAGGAGTTGGTGATGCAGGTCTTTCCGCGCAACTCGGCCGCTCTAGGCAGCTTCGCCGCTCTGGCCGTCACGGCTGCCTTGAGCGCCGATTCACCATAGGGGCGCTGAGCAAGGTGGACACGCTTACCAGCATGAGGGCGTTTCGACAGGTCGTTGAGTCGGGCAGCTTCGTCGCAGCGGCCGCACGCCTCGATGTGTCCACCGCGATGGTCAGTAAGCACGTGATGAATGTCGAGCAGCGCCTTGGGGTCCGGCTCCTCAATCGCAACAGCCGTAAGATCAGCCTCACCGAAACTGGCAGGCTGTATTTCGACCGTTGCAAATCCATTCTGGACGAGTTGCACGCCGCGGAACTCGAGCTCGGATCGCTAGGCCGCACCCCGTGCGGAACGCTGCGAATCACCTTGCCGAG
>JASHUC010000502.1 GCA_030040235.1 Gammaproteobacteria bacterium
ATCGAGGACCTGCTCGACGTCTCCCGCATCGTCACGGGGAAGGTGACCCTCGAGCTCGCCATGGTCGAGCCGCGCCGCATCGTCGAGGTATCCGTCGAGACCATGCTGCCGGCCGCACAAGCCAAGGGGATCGAGCTCGCGACGGCGCTCGATGCACAAATCGGCCTCCTGCGAGGCGACTCGGCACGCCTGCAGCAGATCATCTGCAATCTCCTCTCGAATGCGATCAAGTTCACCCCGATGGGCGGTCGCGTGGAGGTCTCGCTCGTTCGCCGGGAGGATCAGGCCGAGATCACCGTGCGCGACACCGGCCAGGGCATCAAGTCCGAGTTTCTGCCCTACGTCTTCGACCGGTTCCGGCAGGAAGACGGCTCGATCAGCCGGCGCCATGGCGGCCTCGGTCTCGGTCTCGCGATCGTGCGTCATCTCACCGAGCTGCACGGGGGTACCGTCGCAGCCTTCAGCGACGGGGAAGGCTGCGGGGCGACCTTCACCATCCGCGTGCCGATTCGCGAGGGCGGAGCGCTCGCGCGCGCACCCGAAGCCCAGCCGCTGGCCGCGACGGCGGCCCCACGCCTCTCCGGCGTTCACGTGCTCGTGGTCGATGACGATCCGGGTGCCCGCGAGGTGATTGCCAACATCCTGCAGAGCTTCGGCGCGCGTGTGAGCCTTGCGGGCTCCGGGCCCGCCGCGCTCACTCTGCTCTTCGAGCGCAGGCCGCACGTGCTCGTGGCGGATCTCGGGATGCCGGAGATGGACGGCTATGCGCTCATCGAGCAGGTGCGCGCGCTCGATCCCAATCTCGGCGGGCGCGTGCCGGCGGTCGCGGTGACGGCCTACGCATCGGCGCAGGACCGGCTGCGCGCGCTGCACGCCGGCTATCAGAACCACATCGCAAAGCCCGTCGAGCCCGACGAGCTCGCGGCCGTGATCACCAGCCTCGCGCAACAGTCCCGGCGCGAGCTGAGCGCCTGAATCGAGGCGCAGGGACGTGCCCGCCGCCGAAGCTGAGCTCTATGGAAGAAGCACCGTCGAGCCGGTGGTGCGCCGCCCCTCGAGATCGCGATGCGCTTGCGCCGCCTCGGCGAGCGCATAGGTCTGCCCGATCCGCACCCGCACCTTGCCGCTCTTGACGATCGCGAATAGCTCGCGCGCGGCGGCATCGAGCTTCTCGCGCGTGCTCACGTAGCTGAAGAGCTGTGGCCGAGTGAGAAAGAGCGAGCCGCGCTTGGTGAGCTCGAGCGGGCTCACCGCAGGCGCGGGACCGGAGGCGTTGCCGTAAGTGACCATCATTCCGAGCGGTCGCAGGCAGTCGAGCGACTCCATGAAGGTGTCCTTGCCCACCGAGTCGTAGACGACCGCGACGCCCATGCCCTTGGTCAGGCGTTTGACGCTCGCGACGATCTCGTCCCGCCCCGAGATGAGCACGTGGCGGCATCCGTTCTTGCGGGCGAGCTGCGCCTTGGGCTCGCTGCCCACGACCCCGATCACGCGCGCTCCGAGCGCCCGTGCCCACTGGGTGAGGATCAGCCCGACGCCTCCGGCGGCGGCGTGCACCAGGATGGGGTCGCCCTTGCGCACACGATAGGTGCGCCGGAGCAGGTACTGCGCCGTGAGACCCTTCAGCATCAAGGCGGCGGCCTGCGGGTCGGAGATCCCCGCAGGGACCTTCACGATGCGCTCGGCGGGCACATTGCGCAGCTCGCTGTACGCTCCGGGCGTCGTGTGCACGTAGGCCACGCGGTCCCCGATGCGAAAGCCGCGCACCTTGCGCCCCAGGGCCGTGATGATCCCGGCCGCTTCACGGCCGAGTCCCCCGGGCAGCTGCATGGGATAGAGCCCGGTGCGGTCATAGACGTCGATGAAATTGAGGCCGATCGCGGTGTGACGGATCTGAACCTCCCCGGGGGCGGGGGGCGGAGTGTCGAGATCCTCGAGGGCCAGAACCTCGGGACCGCCGTACAGGTGCAGACGGACGACCTTGGGCATGGCTGTGATCCTGGTCACAAAACGGGCGGGCGCGCCCGGCCCATCATAAGGTCTCCGGGCGAGGGTGCGAACCGGTTCCTGCCGGGACAGAATGGTGCCCGTAGAGTGGCCGGACCGAGCACTCGCGAGCCCCGAGCATGGCGCGCCCTGCGTCTCTCCAGTCGACTGGCCCCGCCCCGCCGCTTCCGCCCACCGCGGCGGTGCTCGATGAGCAGCTCAAGTACGCTCAGACGAAGCTCGACGCCGCTTTCATCGCGATCTACGTCGCGGGCGGGCTCTCGCGCTCTGTCCTGCGCGATCTTCCGGGCGCGCATGTGCTCGAGGATCTCTGGCGGCACGGCGCCGAGGGCCTGCTCGAGCAAGTGCGTGCGGCCCCGGACGGTAAGATCGGCACCAATCGTCTGCGCGGCGAGCGCGACGGACCGATCTGCGGCAAGCTCGTGGGAGTCGCGCTGCGGGATGGGGCGGGAAGTCTCCTCGGCATTCTCGTCGCGATCCGCACGGTCGAGCAACCGAAGTTCGGACCCGACGAATCGCACCAGATCGTCGAGCTCGCCCGGGAGGTCGCGAAGGTCTTCGGTTCGGGGGCCAATGCGCTGCTCACCTGGTCCGCCTTCGAGCAGCAGACGCGCAAGGAGGAAAGCGCCGAGGGCGCAACTCCCGGCTGCATCCTCTACGGAGACGTCGATCAGCTGCACGTGCTCAACAAGCTCGCGGGGCTCACCGCGGGCGATCAGGCCATCGCTGCGGTCGGAGTCGCCCTTCAGGACGAGGAGCTGCCACAGGGCTCGCGCGTGTGCCACATCTCGGGGGATCGATTTGCCGTCTACCTCCCGAAAGCCTCTCTCAGTCAGGCTCGTCGCCTCGCCGAGCAGCTGTGCCGAACGGTGAGCGAGCGCTGCGCGGTGATTGGCGGCTTGCGCACGCGGCTCTCGATCTCGTTCGGCGTCGCGAGCATCCCACCCGCCGACCACGAGCTCACCCAGGCGCTCGCCGCGGCCGAGGCGGCCTGTCGGGCCGCAAAAGATCGCGGTCGCGGCCGCGTCGAGGTCTATCAGGACTCCGATTTCAGCATCGTCCAGCGCAACGACGACGTGGTCGCCGCGAGCCGCTTGCGCAAGGCGCTCGAGACCGAGCGGATCGGGATCGTCGCCCAGCCGCTCGTTCCGCTCACCGAGGCCTCGGGCTCGGAGGTGCAGTACTACGAGCTGCTCGTGCGGCTCGTCAGCGAGACCGGATCGTTCGTTTCTCCACAGCACTTCATGTCCGCGGCGCTGCGCTACCAGCTGCTCATCGACCTCGACCGCGCGGTGCTGATGCGCGTCTTCGAGCGGCTGCGCGCCGCGTATCGCGAGCATCCGACCCGCATCGTGCGCTTCTCGCTCAACCTGTCCGGACCCAGCATCGGCAATCCTGACTTCCTCGAGTGGCTGAGCTCGAGTGTCGGACCGCACTCCGTTCCCGGGGAGTGGCTGCAGTTCGAGATCACCGAGACGGCGGCGGTCGCCAACGTCTCGCAGACACAGACGCTCATTCGACACCTGCGTGCGCGGGGCTGTGAGTTCGCACTCGACGATTTCGGAACCGGCGTGAGCTCACTCGCCTACCTCAAGGCATTCGATGTGAGCATGCTCAAGCTCGATGGCTCCTTCACCCGCGACCTCCTGACCGACTCGCGCTCGGAGTCGCTCGTTCGCGGTCTTGCCCAGTTGAGCCGCGCGATGGGCATTCAGACGGTGGCGGAGTGCGTGGAGACCGAGGTCGCCCGGCAGAAGCTCACCGAGCTCGGCGTGGACCGGGGCCAGGGATTTCTCTTCGGTCAGCCGGTGCCCCTCGAGAGCATCCTGAGCCCGCCCGTCACGGCTCCCGCACCCACCGCGGCCGCGGTGCCCCCCGCAGCCGCCGCGCCTGCCCCAGCCGAGGCACCTCCCGAGGCGCCGGCGGCCTCCGGCCAGAGCTGATCCTCACGGAAGGAGAGGAGCCTGCGCGAAAGCGAGGTCCTCGACCGGCGTACCGCCGATCAAGTGCTCTTGAAGGATGCGCTCGAGATTGGCCGGGGTGCATTCGCGATACCAGATCCCCTCCGGATAGACCACGGCGATCGGACCCGCCGTGCAGATGCGCAGGCACTCGGCCTTCGTGCGCAGCACCCCGTTCTCCACGTCGGCCAGGCCGAGCTCCACAAGACGCCTCTTGAGGAACTCCCAGGCCTCGAGCTGCGCTTCCCGCGGCGCGCACTTGCCCCCGATGCAGAGAAACACGTGGTGCCTGGTGTGACCGAGGCGGCGCTTGTCGGCCGCCGCTTGCAGCGCCTCGTGGGAGTCCATGATGGCAGGTGGAGTGGGCGAGCGGGCGCTGCGGCCTACAGTGCGGAGTCGTCCGTTTCCCCGGTGCGGATGCGAATGACGCGCTGGATGTCCGTGATGAAGATCTTGCCGTCGCCCACCTTGCCGGTCTTGGCGGCCTTGAGGATCGCCTCCACCACCTGATCGAGCAGATCGGCGCGGACTGCTACCTCGATGCGGGTCTTCGGCACGAAGTCCACCACGTACTCGGCGCCTCGGTACAGCTCCGTATGACCACGCTGCCGGCCGAACCCCTTCACCTCGGTCACGGTCATTCCCGAGACTCCGATGTCGGACAGTGCGGCGCGAACGTCGTCGAGCTTGAACGGCTTGATGATCGCGGTGACCTGTTTCATAAGATCTGCATTCCCCGAAAGCGACCCCGGTTAGGCAGGTTGGAGCCGATTTTGCAGCTTTCGTGCCATCGGGACGCTGCAGCCCGTAGGCGGCGTTGTCAGGTTCCGCTCGAGGCCGTTCTCAGGCGCGCCGCCCCACGTTGAGGCAGCGCGAAGCTGCGCACGCCCCACGGGGGTGCGCGTGCTGCGACTCGGCCAAGATTCCGCGAACCGACTATGCTTGGCGTGAGAATGTTACGCCAAGTGGTCATTGCCGGTGCAGGTCAGGCGGCTGCGCAGGCCGCCGAGACATTGCGGCGCCGCGGATTCGACGGCCGGCTCGTGGTCATCGGCGATGAGCCGTACGAGCCTTACCAGCGCCCGCCCCTCTCGAAGGCGTTTCTGGCGGGGGGTCTCGATCGGCAGCGCCTTTTTCTGCGCCCCTCGCAGTTCTATGCGGATCACGGTGTCGAGCTGCGGCTCGGCCGGCGGGTGACGAGCCTCGATCGCAGCGCCGGTTGCGTGCAGCTCGATGATGGCGCGAAGCTCCCTTACGATGCGCTCATCCTGGCCACGGGCGGATCGCCCCGCAAGCTCGCCGTCCCAGGGGCACATCTCGACGGGGTGTACTGGCTGCGCACGCTCGCCGACACCGAGCGCATCCAGCGGGAGTTCCGGCCTGGGCTGCGCCTGGTCGTCGTCGGTGGGGGCTACATCGGGCTCGAGGTGGCCGCTACCGCGCGCAAGCTCGGGCTCGAAGTGACCGTGCTCGAGATGGCCGGGCGGCTGATGAGCCGCGTCGTTGCGGCTCCGGTTTCCGCATTCTTCGAGGCCGAGCACGTGCGCCAGGGCGTGCACGTGAGGTGCAACGCCCGGGTCCGCGCGCTTGCACCGTCAGGACCGGGCTCCACACGCCTCGCCAGCGTCGCCTGCGATGATGGGACCGTCTTTCCTGCCGACCTGGTGCTCATCGCGGTGGGAATCGCCGCGGCCGACGAGCTGGCGGCCGCCTCGGGCCTCGAATGCTCGAACGGAATCCTCGTGGACGAGCACTGCCGCACCTCCGACGCGCGCATCTACGCGGCGGGCGATTGCACGAATCACCCCAGCTTGCACTACGCAAGGCGGGTGCGTCTCGAGTCGGTCGATAACGCCTTCGAGCAAGCCACCAGCGCGGCGCTCAACCTGCTCGGCGTGACGACCGCGCACCACAGAGTTCCCTGGTTCTGGTCGGACCAGTTCGACCTGAAGCTCGTGATCGTCGGGCTCTCCGAAGCGCACGATCGCACGGTGCTGCGGGGCAACCCGGACTCGCGTGCCTTCAGCCTGTGTTACCTGCGAGCCGGCGAGCTGGTCGCGATCGACACCATCAACCGCGCGAAGGACCAGATGGCCGCGCGCAAGCTCATCGCCTCGCGAGCTCGGATGGATCCCGGCCGGCTCGCCGACCCCGAGCAGCCGCTCAAGGATTGCGTAACCGCTTAGTTCGCGGCACGCTGCCGCGAACGCTCGCTAGTCGGACAGGCACAAGGACGTGCCCGCCGCCGAAGGTGGCGAGCGGCGAGCAAAAGTCGCGTCTTTTGCGAGCCGCAGCGAGCGGCGCGGCAGGATGCCGCGATCGCTCGCTAATCGGAGAAGTACCGGGCGACGTATTGCTCGAACGTTTCCGTCTCGGCGGCCTCGATCGCCTGCTGCTGCTCGCGCGAATGCCGTGCTTCTCCGGCGAGCTCGGCGAGCCGGCCCGGGTTGGGCGTGTAGAGCTCCAGGAAATACGCCTTGTGAGTCTTCGACATGCGCAGGGCAAGATCGAAGAAGCTCTCACCGGATTCCTCGAGCTCGGCGAGCAGGCGCGCCGAAGGGGTTCGCTTCACGTCCTGGATCTTCGCAGCCTGCGTGGCGAGCGACTGCGCGTAGGGCCGGGAGGGGTCGCCCCGATCGAGCAGCTCGCAGATGCCCTCCATCGACTCGAGCAGCTCCGCGGCCCACTGCACCATGGGGACGCTGCGCCCCTCGCGCCACAACTGAAGCCCGGGCTCGCGGCCCCGGCGCGCGACGGTCAGATGGTTCTGGTCGAGCGCACTCTCCTCGCTCGACTGGGCATAGGGGCTCTCCTTGAGCAGACAGAGCGCCGCGAATGCCTCGAGGAAGCGCAGCTTGTGCTGATTGACGCCGACCGGGTCGAAAGCGCTCACGTCGAGCGCGCGGATCTCGACGTACTCCACCCCGGCCCTTCGCAGCGCCTTCGTCGGGCGCTCGCCCGAGCGCGCCACGCGTTTCGGCCGAATGTAGCTGTAGTACTCGTTCTCGATCTGCAGGATGTTGGCATTGAGCTGCTGGTACTCACCGTTGCGCTTGATCCCGAGCGCCTGATAGGGCGGATGCGGCGTGCTGATCGCGCGGGTGAGATCGCGCACGTACTCCTCGAGGCTGTTCACCGAGATCGCGAGGCCCGCCTGGTTGCGATTGCGGTAGCCGATGTCGCTCATCCGCAGCGAGGTCGCGTGCGGCTCGTAGAAGGTTCCGGGACTGAGCTCGCGCAACGACTCATCGTGGCCCTGGAGGAACGAGCCACACACCACGGGGGAAACGCCGAAGAGGTACAGCACGATCCAGCCGAAGCGGCGGTAGTTGCGCAGCAGCTCGAAGTAGCTCTGCGAGACGAAATCGCGATCCGCCGAGCGCACCTTGGAGAGCTCCGCATACGCCTCCCAGAAGCGCTCCGGAAACGAGTAGTTGAAGTGCACTCCGGAGATCGCCTGCATCATCCGGCCGTAGCGCACCGCAAGCCCCTCGCGGTACACCGTTTTCATGCGGGCGACATTCGAGGTGCCGTAGCGGGCAATGGGAATGCTCGCGTCGTTCTCGATGAGGCAGGGCATGCTCGTCGCCCACAGCAGCTCCTCGCCGAGATGGCGGTAGACGAACTGGTGCAGGTCGAGAAGGTACTGCAGCAGCTCCCAGCTCGTGAGGAACGGTGGCGTCACGAGCTCGATGAGCGCCTCGGAGAAGTCCGTCGTGAGGTGCTCGTTGGTGAGCGGAGAGCCGAGCTCGCGCGGGTGCGGGGTCTGCGCGATCCGGCCCTCGGGCGTGACCCGCAACGACTCTTTCTCGACGCCCTTGCGTCCGCCCTGCAGCACCCGGGGCTCGCCGGTGTTGACGAGCCCGGAGAGCCGTCTTTCGAAGACGCGATCGATCCCCGGGCGCGGCAAGCGTCACCCGTTCGGCCGGCGGATGATTCGGCTGTTCCGTGCTCGGAGGCCTGGGCGTCCCATGAGAGTGGCGAGGAGAGTCGCGAGGGTTCTTGGTGTTGCGCCGGTCCCCGACGATCTTTCGGGGGATTCTCGAGCATCTTGCCCCGGGGCGCTGCGCGACTCAACCTCGGCCCGCCCCGCGGGGTTCGGGCGGCCGGCGCTTACAGCTTGTGCGCGTGCCCGCCCGAGGTGGATGAGTGGCCGCTGCGGCCCGCGTGAGCGAGCTCCGCCGGGGGGCCCCGCCCCTGCCATCTCGCGAGCCGCGCTGCAGAGATGCCGCAGCGAAAGCCGAGCGCGAGCAGCCGGTCGGTGAGAACGCGCCTCACATATCCGTCGCGCTCCCAGCGCCGCGGGGAGACGAGCAGCGGCAGGGCGAGACCGACGAACGACCCCGTGCGCCTGAGCGCGCGCACCAGCGCGAGCTCCTCGAACAGGGGCTGGAGGGTGAATCCGGGCGTCGCCTCGTAGGCGGCACGTGTGACGAAAATGCCCTGATCGCCGTGCGCCCCGGCGAAGCGCGAGCGCCACGCAACGCAGCGCTCGAGGAAGTATTTGAAGGTGCCCGGCGGCCCGGCGAAGTGGAACCGGAAATAGCCGCCGGCGGCGCCGCGCGCGATGACGGCGCGAATCGCCGCGACCGCCGCGCCCGGCGGCGCGCAATCCGGGTGCAGGAACCAGAGCACCTCGGCCTGGGCACGCGCCGCGCCGAGAGCCAGCTGACCGCCGCGCCCTGCATGCCCCGCAATCCACACCGCCCCGGCGCTGCGGCAGGCGAGCTCGCAGAGTTCGCTCTGCGCGCCATCGACCACGAGCACTTCGTCCGGCGGGGGATCGAGCTCCGCGAGTCTCACGAGCAAGCTCGGCAGGCTCGCGTCCTCGAGCGTCGGAATGATCGCGGCTACACGCATGCGGACCTCAGAACAAGGGTGAGGAACAGAGCCCCTACCGCATCCGATGGCGCTAGTGTACGCGCCGGCTCCCGCCGCGGCGTACGCGGACGGCAGCCAGGCTCACAGGGTTTGATGTGCGCGACCGCCGCGGAGTTCGAAACGCGGCCGGACCCGCGCCGGGTGCGCTCACGCTCCAGCAGGAACGCTGCCGATGAGGATAGAATTGGCTGGAGGAAGTTGCGGATGCTGGTCGGCTCGCAGGTCAGGCGCGTTGCAATCATCGGGGGCGTTCGCCTGCCGTTTGCGCGTGCCTACGGCGCCTATGCAGGCGCCGGCAACCAGGAGATGCTGACCGAGACGTTCGGCGCGCTCGTCGAGCGATTCAAGCTCCGCGGCGAGCGGCTGGGGGATGTCATCGCCGGCGCCGTGATCAAGCACTCGAAGGATTACAACCTGGTGCGCGAGTGCGTGATGTCTTCGGGCCTCGACCCGCAAACCCCCGGACTCGATGTGCAGCGAGCCTGCGGCACGAGCCTCGAGGCGGCGATTCTCGTCGGCAACAAGATCGCACTCGGGCAGATCGAGGCCGGCATCGCCGGCGGCGTGGACTCGATCTCCGATCCGCCGATCGTCTATCCACGGTCGTACCAGCAGCTGCTGCTTCGGAGTTATCTCGGGCGCTCGGCGTGGCAGCGGCTGCGCCCCTTCTTCGGCCTTCGGCCGAAGCATTTCAAGCCTGTCATGCTCGCAGTGGTCGAGCCGCGCACCGGACTCAGCATGGGCCAGAGCACCGAACTCATGGTCAAGCGCTGGAGCATCTCGCGCGACGCTCAGGATCAGCTCGCCTACGAAAGCCACATGAAGGCCGCCGAGGCCTGGCGCGCCGGCTTCTATGACGATCTGGTCGTCCCCTACCTGGGGCTGAAGAAGGACAATAATGTCCGGCCCGAGACGACGCTCGAGAAGCTCGGGAAGCTTCGCCCCTCGTTCGACTCGAGCGGGGCGGGAACGCTGACGGCGGGCAACAGCACCCCCCTCACCGACGGGGCAAGCGCGGTGCTCCTCGCGAGCGAGGAGTGGGCAGCGCGGCGGGGTCTGCCGGTGCTTGCCTATCTGCGCTACGGCAAGCCGTGGGCGGTCGATTTCGCGAGCGGGAAAGAGGGACTGCTCATGGCCCCCGCCTACGCAGTCGCGGCGATGCTCAAGGATGCCGGGCTCGCGTTACAGCAGTTCGACTATTACGAGATTCACGAAGCGTTCGCCGGTCAGGTGCTGTGCACGCTCGCGGCCTGGGAATCGCCCGAATACTGCCGGGATGCCCTCGGGCTCCCCGCCCCGCTCGGCAGCATCGATCGCTCGAAGCTCAACGTGAAGGGGGGAAGCATTGCGATCGGCCACCCCTTTGCGGCAACCGGCACGCGAATCGTGGCAACGCTCGCCAAGCTGCTCGCGACCAGCGGGCGAGCCAACGGGCGCGGTCTCATCTCGGTGTGCACCGCCGGGGGCATGGGCGTCGCGGCCATTCTGGAAAAATGAAATCAGAAGCGGGTTTCCGCCAGAAGTACCTCGACACACTCGAGCGCCTGGAAGACGGGGAGGCCCGCTGGGCAAAGCTCGAGAATGTGCTGCGCCTGACCGTCGGGCGACTATGCCTCGCGGCCCGGGGCCGTAGCGCGCTTCTCGATGCGGAGCTGCGTACGCTCGGAGATCTCATCCGCCGTCAGCCCGAGCTACACGAGCTCGAGGCATGTCTCGAGCCTCTCTCGCGCGCCATCGCGGCACTCGATCAGCCTGCGGCGCCGGGCAGCGCGGCTGCAAAGCCGGGCGCGGCGCCCGAACCGACCGTCGCGGACGACACCGCTGCGGCGCGCGACGCGCGCATCCAAGCCGCGATCGTCGCCATGCTCGAGCGGCTCGTCCTCTTGCCGGAGCTGCGTCCCGCGCTCGCCGAGCTGCAAGACCGCCCGATTGCCGGGCTCACCCCCGAGGAGCTCGCCGAGGGTCTCGAGCGCGTGGCACGGCTGATTGCGGAGCAGCGCGCGAGGCTGCAGCGCGAGAAGCTCGAGATCGAGGCGCTGCTGCGCCAGATCGATGCGCGATTGGAGGACCTCACCGGCTATCTCGCCGGTGACAGCGCCGACCAGCAGAGTGCCCAGGAGAGCACCCAGCAGCTCAACCTCCTGGTGATGGACGAGATGCACGAGCTCAACACCGACGTGCAGCGCGCGCTCGATCTCGGCGAGCTGCGCGCCCGCGTGCGCGTGCGGCTCGAGGCCATCAATACCCACCTGCAGGATTTTCGGGCGCGCGAGGAGGGACGCCTCGCCAGCCAGCTCGACCGCACGGGAAAGCTGCGCGTGCGTATTGCCGAGCTCGAGCGCGAGAGCCGCAACCTGCAGCGTAGCCTGCAGGAGGAGCAGCGGCTCGCGATGATGGATGCGCTCATCGGCATTCCGAACCGCGCGGCCTACGATGACCGCATCGAGCACGAGTACCTCAACTGGCAGCAG
>JASHUC010000503.1 GCA_030040235.1 Gammaproteobacteria bacterium
GGCGCTTGCCGAGCTCGTCGATGCGGATGACGTGGGCGTCGAGTCTCGCGATGCGGATCGCGAGCGCGTCCGTCTCATCCTGGAGCTGGCGCTTGAGGTTTACGATCTCCGATTTCTGCTCGCCGAGGATCGTCGACCAATGGTGCACCTGGCGCGTTCCGAGCGAGCGCCCACTGCGCTGGCCGAGCTGCATCCCGATGGCGAATGCGGTCCCGAGGATCGCCAGCACGATCACCGCGAGCGTCCCGAGCGCGGCAGGGCTCGCCAGCGCGAACTGCCGCGACTGGCCGCTCCGACCCTGCGAGAATACCAATATGTTCATGCTGCGCGCTCCCGATGAGGACCCGCGGAAAAAAAAGCGGAGCAGCAACTCCCAGGCAAGTTTATTCTGGCTCTGCCGTCCGAATATGCCGAATACGCCTCGACGAGACAAGAAAATTCGTCCTGCAAGGCGGGGGCGTGCAGCACGAACCCTGCCCGGTGCGGATTCTGTCAAGAGCCTGCTTGGGCGGCCGAGCCCCGTGCTCGCCTCGATCGCCGATCAGATCACGCGCCAGCAGCACTGGCGAGCATGGCTCGATGAACGGCTTCCCGCCGCGCTCCGCGGTCATATTACGGGCATCGCCGAGACGGGCGGCGAGCTTGTCATATTCACCGCCTCGGCCGGCTGGGGGGTACGGCTGCGCTATGCGATCGCCGAGCTCGAATCGGAGCTGCGCGGCGCTCACCCCGCGATCGGATCGGTGGCCGTGCGCGTCCTGCCGCGCCGTACGCAGGGCTGAGCTTAGAGACTGACCCCGTTCGAGAGGAACGCCGCCTCGATGTAGGAGATGGGCGCATCCGCCGGGGTCTCGAAGATCACCTCTTCCCAGCTCGTCGGATCGGCAAGCAGGGCGCGCAGCAATTTGTTGTTGAGGGCGTGGCCCGACTTGTGGCCGCTGAACTCGCCGATGAGCCCGCGGCCGAGCAGATAGAGATCCCCGATCGCATCGAGAATCTTGTGTTTGACGAACTCGTCCTCGTAGCGCAGGCCGTCCTCGTTGAGCACCCGAAAGTCATCGAGCACGATCGCGTTATCGAGGCTGCCCCCGAGCGCGAGATTGCGTGCGCGCAGCATCTCCAGGTCGCGCATGAAACCGAAGGTGCGCGCGCGACTCACCTCCTTCAGGAACGAGGTGGTCGAGAAATCCATCGAGGCGCGCTGCGAACGGCGTTTGAAGATCGGATGATTGAATTCGATCTCGAAATTCACCTTGAAGCCGTCGAAGGGAAGGAACTCCGCCCACTTGTCGCCCTCGACCGCACGGACCGGCCGCTTGATGCGGATGAAACGCTTGGGCGCGAGCTGCTCCTCGATCCCGGCGGATTGCAGCAGGAACACGAACGGGCCCGCGCTGCCGTCCATGATGGGGACCTCGGGCGCGCTCACCTCGACGAGCGCATTGTCGATGCCGAGCCCGGCGAAGGCCGACAGCAGGTGCTCCACCGTCGAAACCCGCACGCCCTCCTTCACGAGCGTCGTGCCGAGCACGGTGTCGCCGACGTTCTCCGCATGGGCGCGAATGTGCGGTGAGACCGGCAGGTCCGAACGCACGAAGACGATGCCGGTATCTGCCGCCGCAGGGCGCAGGGTCATGAGGACCTTCTTGCCCGTGTGCAAACCCACGCCGGTCGCACGAATCGAGTTCTTGAGAGTGCGCTGCCCGACCATGGAGCTCCAAGCTTACAGCAAGCGGGAGCGCCGGCAAGGCCGACCGGCGCTCACTTCCCGCTCCTATCAGTCTGCCTGGCGGCGCAGAAACGCCGGGATATCGAGCAGATCCTCCGCGTCATCGGGCTGTCGCAAGCCGTCCCCGACTGCACGCTGGCGCTGCACGGTCGGCTTGTCGAGCACCGCATAGTCACTGCTCGACAAGGGCTGAGAGCGCCGTACGACGCGCATGGGCGCCTCGCGCGTGGTCACGGTCTCGCGAACGGACGCGGGCTCGCGCGCCGTGTGCCGCACGGGTGTCGCGGGCCGGCCGAGACCCGTGGCCACGACGGTAACGCGCACCTGGTTGGTCAGATCCGGGTCGATCACCGTACCGACCACCACCGTCGCATCCTCCGATGCAAACTGTTTCACAATGTTGCCGACTTCCTGGAACTCCCCGATCGAGAGGTCCATGCCGGCCGTGACGTTCACGAGGATGCCGTGCGCGCCCGCCAGGTTGATGTCCTCGAGCAACGGCGAGGAGACGGCCGCTTCGGCCGCTTCGCGCGCGCGACCTTCGCCGCTCGCCGCACCCGATCCCATCATCGCCATCCCGGTCTCCGCCATGACGGTGCGCACGTCGGCAAAATCGACGTTGATGAGCCCCGGGCGCGTGATGAGCTCGGCGATGCCTTGCACGGCGCCCTGCAGCACCTGGTTCGCGGATTTGAAGGCATCGAGGAGCGTCGTCTGCGGCCCGAGCACGGTCAGCAGCTTCTGGTTCGGAATCGTGATGAGGGAATCGCAGTATTTCCCCAGCTCCGAGATGCCGTGATCCGCGACCAGCGAGCGCTTGCCGCCCTCCATCTCGAAGGGCTTGGTCACCACGGCGACCGTGAGGATCCCGAGCTCCTTCGCCACCTGCGCCACGACCGGCGCGGCGCCCGTTCCCGTGCCGCCGCCCATGCCGGCGGTGATGAACAGCATGTCGCAGCCCTCGACGAGCTCGATGATCCGGTCGCGGTCCTCCATGGCCGCCTGCCGGCCGACCTCCGGGTCGGCGCCCGCGCCGAGGCCCTTGGTCATATTGGAGCCGATCTGCAGCGCGGTCTTGACCTTCGAATGCTTGAGCGCCTGCGCATCAGTGTTGATGCACATGAAATCGACGCCCTCGATGCCGCTCGTGATCATGTGCGCGACGGCATTGCCTCCCCCGCCGCCGACGCCGATCACTTTGATGATCGCGCTTTGGCTATATGCATCCATTAGCTCGAACATTGTTCCTCGCTCCTCTGAAAACAAATTGGTGGAAATCTCCCCGGCGATGTCTCTACTGTCAGCTTCAAAATCAAAAGTTGCCCTGAAACCAGGCGCGCATCCGATCGAGCATCGTCTTGGCGTTGCCGAGCGGGTAGCGCTGCCGCGCAGGCAGTGCGTTCTCCCGCCCGTAGAGCAGCAGTCCGACCCCCGTCGAGAAGATCGGATTGCGCACCACCTCGGCGAGCCCCTCGACCTGCTGCGGGACCCCGAGCCTCACGGGCATGTGAAAGACCTCTTCGGCAAGCTCGATGGCGCCTTCCATCTTCGCGCTCCCCCCGGTGAGCACGATGCCCGCGGCGATGTGCTCCTCGAATCCGCTGCGGCGCAGCTCCTCGCGCACGAGGCCGAAGAGCTCCTCGTAGCGCGGCTCGATCACCTCCGCGAGCGTCTGGCGCGCGAGGCGCCGCGCGGGACGCTCCCCGACGCTCGGCACCTCGATCGTCTCGTCGGGATTTGCGAGCTGCGAGAGCGCGCAGGCGTAGCGCACCTTGATGTCCTCGGCGTGCTGGGTCGGTGTGCGCATCGAGACGGCGATGTCGTTCGTCACCTGGTCCCCTGCGATCGGGATGACGGCGGTATGGCGGATCGCACCGGCGGAGAACACCGCGATATCGGTCGTGCCCCCGCCCACATCGATGAGGCACACGCCCAGCTCCTTCTCGTCCTCGGTGAGCACGGCGAAGCTCGATGCGAGCTGCTCGAGCACGATGTCCTCCACCTCGAGCCCGCAGCGCTGGATGCACTTCTCGATGTTCTGCGCCGCGCTGTCCGCGCCGGTCACGATGTGCACCTTCGCCTCGAGGCGCACGCCGGACATGCCGATCGGGTCGCGGATGCCCTCCTGGCCGTCGATGATGAATTCCTGGGGCAGCACGTGCAGGATCTTCTGATCGGCGGGAATGGCGACCGCCTTCGCCGCATCGATCACGTGCTCCACGTCCCCGTGGGTCACCTCCCGGTCGCGGATCGCGACGACGCCGTGGGAGTTGAGGCTGCGCACGTGGCTGCCCGCGATGCCGGCGTACACCGAGTGGATCTCGCAGCCCGCCATGAGCTCGGCTTCCTCCACCGCGCGCTGGATCGACTGGACGGTGGATTCGATGTTGACCACCACGCCCTTCTTCAGCCCGCGCGAAGGCTGCGAGCCGATCCCGAGCACCTCGACCGCATCGCCGCTCGCCTCGCCGACGAGCGCGACCACCTTGGAGGTGCCGATGTCGAGCCCGATGACCAGGTTCCGGTCAAAACGTTTAGGCATTGCTTGCAACGTCCTCACCCTTTGCGCTCCGACCCGTTGTCCCGCCGCGCCACCCGATCGCGAAGCCGTTCGTGTAACGCATGTCCACATAGGCGATGTCGCCCGCGCGCTGCGCGACGATCTTCGAGGCGACCTCGATGAAGGTCGCGAAGCGCTCGTCCACCTGCTTGCGACCGAGCCGCACGCTCACGCCGTTATCGAGATCGAACTCCCAGGCCCCGCGCGCATCGAGCCGCAGCGCCGTCAGGCGCATGCCGGCCTCGACGAGCCGGCCCTGCATCGCGAGGTAACGCTGCGCGACGGCAGGCTCGCTACCGTCGGGTCCCGAGAGTCGCGGCAGCTCGAGCGGAATGTGGCGGGCATCGCCCGTGAAGAGCTCGCCGCGCGCGTTGATCAGGCCGTTCTCGCCCCAGCGCGCCGCCGGCACCTGCTCGACGATGTGCACGGTGAGGCCTCGCGGCCAGCTGCGCTCGATGGTGGCGGTGTCGACCCACGGCAGGCGCTCGACAGCGGCGGAAACCGCCTCGAGGTTGACGCTCACGAGTCCCGCGCCGCGCACGCTCGACTTGATCGCGCGCTCCACATCGAGCGGCGAGACACGCTGGAAGCGCCCCGCGATGTCCACCGTCTGGACCGGTTGATTGAGCGCGAGGAGGCCGGCACCGGCCGCGGCTGCGAGCGCTGCGAGGCTCGCGGCCGGGATCAGCAGGCGGCGTGCCTCGATGCGCGGCAGGCGCGTGGGCGCCGGGGCCGCGGGGGCGCGTTTGAACCGGTTGCTGCGGCGACTCCACATGGCTATGCGTGCACCTGCCGCGGGCCCTCTTTGGGCTCACCGACGATCCGCACCTCCGGATCGAGCCGCACGCCGAAGCGGCGCTCGACCTCGGCCCGCACGTGCTCGATGAGTCCCTCGACGTCGGCTGCGGTCGCCGTGCCGTGATTGATGATGAAATTCGCGTGCTTGCCGGAGACGGAAGCGCCGCCCGAGCGATACCCCTTGAGGCCCGCAGCCTCGATCAAACGGGCCGCATGATCGCCGGGCGGATTGGTGAATACCGAACCGCAGCTCCACTCCCCGATGGGCTGCGAGGCCTTGCGGCGCGCGAGCAGGGCGCGCACCTCGGTCTCGTTCGCGCCGGGCTTACGCTCGAAGCGCAGCTTCGCCGCGATGAATCCCTCGGCCGGCGCGGGATCGTGCGCGGCCCCGAGGTGCCGCACGTGACGGTAGCCCACCTCGTACTCGCCGGGGGAGCGAACGTGCTCGGTGCCGCGCCGATCGATCGTCTCGACCTCCACCACGTGTGCCCAGGTCTCCCCGCCGAAGGCACCCGCGTTCATGGCCAGCGCACCCCCGAGCGTGCCGGGAATCCCGGCAAAGAACTCCGCCGGACCGAGCCCCCAGCGGATGCATTGCCGCGCGATGCGCGCACACGCAACGCCCGCCTCGCAGTACACGATCGTCTCGCTCAAGCGCTCGAGCCGCTCGAGTGCGCCCTGCGTGGCGACGATGACGCCCTTCAGGCCTCCGTCGCGCACCAGGAGATTGCTTCCGAGTCCGACCCAGTAAAGCGGCGTATCGGGCGGAACGGTGCGCAGGAACGCACCGAGATCGCCCCGATCGCGCGGCGCGAAAAAGATCTCGGCAGGGCCTCCGACGTGCCAGGAGGTGTGCCGGCTCATCCGCTCGTTGCGCCTCACCCGTGGCATGAACTCCGCGGCGACGGCCATGGTCACGGCGACCTCCGGCGCAGGGTCTGGGTAGAGACGGGCCGGACGGGCGCGGCGAGTGCGCCCGGCAAGGAGTGCGCGACGGTGTTGATGTGGCCTGCGCCCATGGTCACGAGGACGTCGTCCGCCTGCAGCAGGTCCTTGAGAGAGGCCGCGAGCTCCTCGACGCGCTCGACGAAGATCGGCTCCACCTGTCCGCGCGAGCGCACCGCGCGGCAGATGGCACGCCCGTCGCAGCCCGCGATCGGCGACTCCCCCGCCGGGTATACCTCGGTGACGAGCAGCACGTCGGCCTCGGCGAGCACCTTGGCGAAATCGTCGATCAGATCGCGCGTGCGCGTGAAGCGGTGCGGCTGGAACGCGAGCACGATGCGCCGCCCCGGGTAGCCCTGCTTGAGCGCCTCGAGCGTTGCGGCGATCTCGGTCGGGTGGTGGGCGTAATCGTCCACGAGACTCACGCGTCCGGCCGAGGTCGCAACCTCCGCGATGTGCTGCAGCCGCCGATCGATCCCCTCGAAGCCGGCGAGCGCGCGCTGGATGGCGGCGGGCTCGACCTCGAGCTCCGTCGCAACGGCCACGGCCGCGAGTGCGTTCCGCACGTTGTGCGTTCCGGGAAGATTGAGCGTGACAGGGAGCGAGTCCGTCTCCTCGCCCTTCAGCGCCGCTCCCGAGCGCACCACCTCGAAGTACGTCTGCAGCCCGCTGCGCCTCAGGTTGACGGCCCGCACGTCGGCGCCCGATTCGAATCCGTAGGTCATCACCGGCCGGCCGACGAGCGGCAGAATGCTGCGCACGTGCTCGTCGTCGAGGCACAGGATCGCGAGTCCGTAGAACGGCAGGTTGTGCAGGAACTCGACGAAGCTCTGCTTCAGGTGCTCGAAGCTGCCCTCGTGGGTTGCGAGGTGATCGTGATCGATGTTCGTCACCACCGCGATGAGGGGCTGCAGGTGCGTGAAGGAGGCATCGCTCTCGTCCGCCTCGGCGACCAGGTAGCGCCCCGTGCCGAGCCGCGCGTTACTCGCGGCGCTCGCGAGGCGTCCCCCGATCACGAAGGTCGGGTCCGCGCCGCCCTCCCCGAGAATGCTCGCCACGAGACTCGTCGTCGTGGTCTTCCCGTGGGTGCCTGCCACCGCGATCGAATAACGAAAGCGCATGAGCTCGCCCAGCATCTCCGCGCGCTGCACGAGGGGAATGCGCTGCGCGAGCGCGGCGCAAATCTCGGGATTCTCGGACGGCACGGCGCTCGAGACGACCACCACGTCGGCGCCCTGCACCTGCTCGGCCGCGTGCCCGATCGCAATGCGCGCGCCGAGCTGGGCGAGGCGGCGCGTCATCGCACTCTCCTTGAGGTCCGAGCCCTGCACGCTATAGCCGAGATTGAGGAGCACCTCGGCGATGCCACCCATGCCGGCCCCGCCGATCCCGACGAAGTGGATCGTGTTGATGCGCCGCATGCGATCGGCACGGCCGGCGATCATGCGGCGCTCTCCGCGTACTTGAGGCAGGCGGCGGCGAGATCGTCGGTCGCGCCCGGGCGGGCGAGCGCGCGGGCGCGCTCGGCCATGGCGAGCAGGCTCTCGCGGCTGCGGCAGATGCGCGCGAGCTCGGCGCGCAGCCGCTCGGCGGTCAGCTCCCGGTCGTCGATCAGCACCGCAGCACCGGCATCGACGAGGTAGCGCGCATTCGCCGTCTGGTGATCGTCCACCGCCGCCGGAAAGGGCACCAGGATCGCCCCGACCCCGGCCGCCGCGAGCTCGGAGATCGTGAGCGCTCCGGCACGGCAGATCACCAGATCGGCCCACTCGTAAGCTTGCGCCATGTCCTCGATGAAGGCGCACACCTCGGCGTGCACTGCGGCGGCTGCATAGGCGCGCTCGGCAGCCTCGAGCCAGCGCTCTCCCGACTGATGACGCACCTCGAGGAGGAGCGTTCCGGAGAGCTTCGCGAGCGCGTAGGGGACGACCGTATTCAAACGCACCGCACCCTGGCTGCCGCCGATCACGAGCACGTGGATGCTCGCGCCGCGCTCGGCGAACCGCGCCGCGGGCGGGGGGGCCTGGGCGATCTCGCGGCGCACCGGGTTGCCGATCGGTCGAGCGCGCACCGCGGGTCCGAAGCTGCCCGGAAAGGCTTCGAGCACTTCGCGAGCGAGGTGCGCGAGGCAGCGGTTGGTGAATCCGGCGATGGCATTCTGCTCGTGGATGATGAGCGGACGGCGCGTGAGCCAGGCGGCAATGCCTCCCGGCCCCGTCACGAATCCTCCCAGGCCCACGACGACCAGCGGCCTGCGCCGCCGCATCACCCGCAGCGCCTGCGCGAGCGCGAGCGTCAGGCGCCAGGGAGCCGCCAGGAGGGCCAGCATCCCCTTGCCCCGCAATCCACCGACCGAGAGCCACTCGATCGGCAGCGGCTCGGCCGGAACGATGCGCGCCTCGAGACCGCGCCGCGTGCCGAGCCAGAGCACCTCGACCGATCGCTGTCGCAGAAGCCGTGCGAGCGCGAGCGCCGGGAACACGTGCCCCCCGGTACCTCCTGCCATGATCAGGACCGGCCGGCTCACGCAGCGGACTCCCGGTCGGGCAGCTCGCGCGCGGTTGCCGCTCCACGGGCATTCACCGTCGCCTCGTGGTACACGCGCAGGAGCAGTCCCACCCAGGCGAGCGAGACGGCGAGACTCGAGCGCCCGTAGCTCATGAGCGGCAGCGTCAGTCCCTTCGTCGGAAGCACGCCCATGTTCACCCCGATGTTGATGAAGGCCTGCACCCCGAGCCAAAGCCCGAATCCCGCCGCGAGGTACGCCGGAAACTTGAGTTGCGCATCGGCGGCCAGCCGCGCGATGCGGAAGCTGCGCCACACGAGTGTCAGAAACAGGCCCACCGTCATGAGCGCTCCGAGGAGCCCGAGCTCCTCGGCGAGCACGGCGAACAGGAAGTCCGTGTGGGCTTCCGGCAAATAGAAAAGCTTTTGCACGCTGTCGCCGAGGCCGACGCCGAGCCATCCCCCGCGGCCGATGGCGATGAGCGACTGGGTGAGCTGGAAGCCGCCGTTGTACGGGTCCGACCAGGGGTCGATGAAGGCGGTGAGGCGGCGCAGCCGGTAGCTCGAGCTCACCGCGAGCAGCGCAAATCCCGCCGCCGCCACCAAGGTGATCGCGACCACGTAGCGCAGGCGCGCGCCGGCGAGAAACAGGAGGCCAAAGCCCGCGGCGAACAGCACCGTCGCCGCACCGAAATCGGGTTCGGCGAGCAGCAATGCCCCGGCGCACACCAGGAGCCCCAGCGGCTTGAGCACCCCGCGGAGGGTGCCGCGCAGCTCCTCCTCGTGCCGCACGGCGTAGCTGGCGAGGTAGATGAGGATCAGCACCCGGGCGAGCTCGGAGGCCTGGAGGTTGAACCCGGCCACCTTCAGCCAGCGGCGGCTGCCGTTCACGACGTGCCCGAAACCCGGCACGAGCACGAGGATCAGCAGCGCAAAGCCCACCACGAGCAGTGCGGTCGAAAGCCGCTCGAGCCGCTCGGTCGGTACCAGAAGCAGGATCGCCGCGGCCCCCGCACCCGTTAGGGCGAGCAGCAGCTGGCGAGTGAGATAGAAAAAGCTCTGACCACTTTCCTGGCTCGCGATCGAGATCGATGCCGAGGTCACCATCACGAGCCCGAGCAGCACGATCGCGAGCACGACGGCGAGCGTCGCCGTGTCGAGCCGTACGCCGCCGCGGCGCTTGCCGCTCCACGCATAGCCGAGCCCGAGGCCGCTCACCCGCTCCGGGACGGCGCTCATGCGGCGAGCTCCTTGACGGCCTCGGTGAATACGAGTCCGCGGTGCGCGTAGTCGCGGAACATGTCGAGACTGGCGCAGGCGGGCGAGAGCAGCACGGTCTCCCCCGGATGCGCGGCCCGCGCCGCCGCGCGCACCGCCTCCTCGAGCGAGTCACAACGCTCGAGGCTCGCGACCCCCTCGAGCGCGCGCCCGATCGCTTGGGCGTCTCGCCCGATCAGCACCGCATGACGCACCTTGCCGCGAAACGCCGGTGCGAGCGGGGTGAAGTCCTGCTGCTTGCCGTCGCCGCCGAGGATCGCCACGAGCGGCCCCGGCAGACCCGAAACGGCGGCGAGCGTCGCGCCGACATTCGTGCCCTTGGAGTCGTTGATGTAGGTGACGCCGCGCACCTCGCCGACCCACTGCGAGCGATGCGGCAGGCCCGGAAAGCTCCGCAGCTCCGCGACCATGGGCTCGAGCGGCAATCCGATCGCCTCCCCGAGGGCGAGCGCCGCGAGCGCATTCGCGACATTGTGCAGCCCGCGTATCTTCAGCTCGCTCACCGCGAGCAGCGGCTCGTTGTGTCGCACCAGCCACGCCGCCCCGGGTGCCCCGTCCGGGCGGGCACCGGTTGCGACCGCATAGCCGGCTGCGCTCGTGGGGCGCAGTGAGAAGGCGATGGTCGGCTGACCGGGCAGCGGCATCGCGACCACGAGCGGGTCGTCGAGGTTCACGACGGCCGTATCGCAGCGGGCGAAGATGCGCGCCTTGGCCGCGGCGTAATCCTCGAGCGTCGCGTATCGGTCGAGATGATCCGCGGAGATATTGAGCACTGCCGCGGCTTTCAAATCGAGCGAACGAGTCGCCTCGAGCTGAAAGCTCGAAAGCTCGAGCACATAGAGCTCGGTGCGCTCGGGATCGCGGTGCGAGGCGGTCAGCA
>JASHUC010000504.1 GCA_030040235.1 Gammaproteobacteria bacterium
CGATCATCGCGGTGACGTTCCAGTACACCGGCATGCCGCCCGATGAGATGGCCGGCCGCATCACCGGCCAGATCGAGCGCTACGTGACGACGCTCGTCAACGACGTGGAGCACGTCGAGTCGCAGAGCTACCCCGGCATGACGGTGATCAAGCTGTTCTTCCAGCCGGGTGTGGATGTGAACCTCGCCATGTCGCAGGTCACGGCCTTCGCCGAGATCTCGCTCAAGCAGATGCCGCCCGGCATCCAGCCGCCGCTCATCCTGAAGTACAACGCCTCGAGCGTACCGATCCTGCAGCTCGCGCTCTCGAGCGACCGGTTGACCGAAGCGCAGCTCTTCGATTTCGGCAATGAGGTAATGCGCGCCCAGATCGCCACGGTTCCCGGCGCCTCCGTCCCCTATCCTTACGGCGGGGCGACGCGCCAGATCCAGGTCGATCTGCACCCGGCGCAGCTGCGCGCGCAGGGGCTCTCGCCGAACGATGTGCAGAACGCGCTCGCCGAGCAGAACCTGATCGTGCCGGCCGGCACCGAGAAGATCGGCGGCACGGAGTACACCGTCAGACTCAACGGCAGCCCGCTCACGATCGCCCGCCTCAATGATCTGCCGATCCGCAGCAAGAACGGCACGGTCACGTATCTGCGCGACGTCGCCTTCGTGCACGACGGACATCCGCCGCAGACCAACATCGTGCGGGTGAACGGCCGGCGCGCGGTGCTGATGACCATTCAGAAGACCGGCTCCGCATCGACGCTCAGCATCGTCGATGCGATCCGCGCGCGCCTGCCCCGGGCACGCGAGCTCCTGCCCGAGGGCGCCGCCATCACCCCGACGGGCGATCAGTCGGTGTTCGTGCGCGCAGCCATCCACGGGGTGGCAACGGAGGCGGTGATCGCCGCGGCCCTCACCGCGCTCATGATCCTGCTGTTCCTCGGCACCTGGCGCAGCACGCTCATCGTCACGATCTCCATTCCGCTCTCGATCATCGCCTCGGTGATCATGCTCGATGCGCTCGGCGAGACGCTCAATCTGATGACACTCGGCGGCCTCGCGCTCGCGGTCGGAATTCTCGTGGACGATGCGACGGTCACCATCGAGAACATCAACCGCTACCTCGAGCAGGGCAAGGACGTGGAGCCCGCGATCATCGACGGCGCCCGCCAGATCGTCGTGCCGGCGCTCGTCTCGACGCTCTCGATCTGCATCGTCTTCGTGCCGATGTTGCTGCTCTCCGGGGTGGCGCGGTACCTGTTCGTGCCGATGGCCGAGGCGGTCGTCTTCGCCATGCTCACCTCCTACGTGCTCTCCCGCACGCTCGTGCTGACGCTCGCCCGGTACTGGCTGCGCACGGCCGAAGAGGAGCGTGCCGCGGCCGCGAATCCCGGGCCGCTCAAGCGTTTCCAGCTCGCGTTCGAGGCGCGCTTCGAGCGCACGCGCGAGCGCTATCGCACGCTCCTCGTGAGCGTGCTCGAGCACCGTCGCGCGTTCATCGCGATCTTCCTCGGATGCGTCGCCGCCTCCATGCTCGTCTACCCGATGCTCGGGCGAAACTTCTTCCCCGAGGTCGATGCGGGACAGATCAAGCTGCACGTGCGCGCTCCGACCGGCACGCGCGTCGAGGACACCGCCGCACTGGTCGACCACGTGGAGGCGGCCCTGCGCGAGGTGATCCCGGCGGGCGAGATCGCGAGCATCGTGGACAATGTGGGACTGCCGGTCTCGAGCATCAACATGACCTACGACAACTCGGGAACCGTGGGCAGCGGCGATGCCGACATTCTGCTCTCCCTCGAGCCGCATCACGCGCCCACGGCGCGCTACGTCGCGCAGCTGCGCAACCGCTTGCCGGTCGAGTTTCCCGGCATGAGCTTCGCGTTCCTGCCCGCCGACATCGTGAGTCAGATCCTGAACTTCGGCGCCCCGGCGCCCATCGACGTCCAGGTCGTCGGGCCGAGCGCGCAAAACCGCGAGATCGCCGACCGGCTGCTCGATTCGCTGCACCAGATCCCGGGACTTGCGGACCTGCGCATCCAGCAGCTCTTCAACCTGCCGGAGCTGCGCGTGACGACCGACCGCACGCGCGCCGTCGAGCTCGGGCTCACGCAGGCCGACATCGCCAACGATCTGCTGCTCACGCTCTCGGGAAGCAGTCAGATCGCGCCGGCCTTCTGGCTCAACCCGGAGAACGGCATTTCCTATCCGCTCGTCGCTCAGGCGCCCCAGTACCGGATGACCTCGCTCCAGGACCTCGAGAACGTCCCGCTCGCAACGCCTCGCGAGACGCAGATTCTCGGGGGACTTGCCACGATCACGCGCGGCTTCGGCCCGGCGGTCGTGTCGCACTACGATGCGCAGCCGATCATCGATCTCTTCGGCGCCGTGCAGGGCCGGGACCTCGGGTCGGTTGCCCAGGCGATCCGCGGGCACATCGCCGAGTGGCAGGGGAAGCTCCCGCGCGGCACGCATATTCTCCTGCGCGGCCAGGTGCAGACGATGCTCGCCTCCTACACCGGCCTCGCGATCGGTATCGCCGGGGCGATCGTGCTCGTGTACCTGCTCATCGTCGTGAACTTCCAGTCCTGGACCGACCCCTTCATCATCATCACGGCGCTTCCGGCGGCGCTCGCCGGCATCGGTTGGATGCTGCTCGCGACCGGAACGACCCTCAGCGTGCCGGCGCTCACCGGCGCGATCATGGCGGTGGGCGTTGCCACCGCCAACAGCATTCTGGTCGTGAGCTTCGCGCGCGAACGCATGCGCGCCGGCGCCACGGCGCTCGAAGCGGCGCTCGATGCGGGCGTGACGCGCTTCCGCCCCGTGCTGATGACCGCCCTCGCGATGATGATCGGCATGCTGCCGATGGCACTCGGCATGGGCGACGGCGGGGAGCAGAACGCGCCGCTCGGCCGGGCCGTCATCGGCGGGCTCCTGTTCGCGACCCTCGCGACGCTCGTGTTCGTCCCCGCGGTGTTTGCAGCGATTCACGGACGCGACCGGCGACCCTTCATGAGCCCGGCGACCAGAGAGTGAGCGAGACGTCATGGATCCGCATCTGAATTTCGACGAAGCCCAGCGGCACCGCGCCCCCGCGCTGCCCGTGCGCCGCACGCGCGGCGCCGGCGCCGCGGTCGCCCTCCTCGCCTGCGGCGCGCTCGCCTGGTCGGTCTATGCCCATCATCGCGCGGAGTCGCGCCTGAGCGAGGCGACCGAGGCGCAGGCGCTCCTCGTCGTGGCGACCACCCGCCCGGAGCCGCTCGGCAGCTCCGCAGAGCTCGTGCTGCCCGGCAATCTGCAGGCCAATTACGCGGCGCCGATCTACGCGCGGACGAGCGGCTATTTGCAACGCTGGCTGGTCGATATCGGCACGCCCGTCAAGCGCGGCGAGCTCCTCGCGCAGATCGAGTCCCCCGAGGTCGACCAGCAGCTGCGGCAGGCTGAAGCAAACCTTGCGACCGCGGAGGCCAACCAGAAAATCGCCGATGTGACCGCGGAGCGGTGGCGTCATCTGCGACAGACCGATTCGGTCTCGAAGCAGGAAGCGGATGAGAAGGTGAGCGCCGCCCAGGCGAGCGATGCCGAGGTCCAGGCGGCGCGGGCCAACGTGCGGCGGCTGCGCGAGCTCACGGGCTTCGAGCGCATCGTCGCCCCCTTCGACGGCGTGATCACCGCGCGCGAGACCGACGTGGGCCAGCTCATCAACGCCGGAAGCGGCACCGGACCGGAGCTGTTCCGCATCGCGGATATGAGACGCCTGCGGCTGTACGTACGGGTGCCGCAGAACTACGCCGCGGCGATGCGCGCCGGACTCACGGCCGCGCTGCACTTTCCCGACCGACCGGGGAAGACCTATGTGGCGCGGCTTGCGACGACCTCGAGCGCGATCGACACCGCCACGCGCACCTTGATGGTGGAGCTCTACGTCGACAACGCGAGCGGCGAGCTGCTGCCCGGCGCCTACACCGAGGTGCATTTCGAGCTGCCGCCAGGGGCAGGCGGTCAGTCCTTCGAGCTGCCCGCGAACGTGCTGCTGTTCCGCGGCGACGGTCTGCACGTGGCGACCGTCGGCGCACGCAATCACGTGGTCATGAAGCCCGTGACGATCGGCCGCGACTTTGGCTCGGCGATCGAGATCACCTCCGGCGTGAGCGCGAGCGATGATGTGATCCTGAGTCCGCCGGACTCGCTCACCGCGGGAGCGGCGGTGCGCGTC
>JASHUC010000505.1 GCA_030040235.1 Gammaproteobacteria bacterium
CCGCTCGTGCAGGACCTCGTCTTCAAGGGCGACGTGGCGAAGATCAAGGAGGTCATGTCGCGCTCGAACCGGCTCGGGATGAAGACCTTCGATCAGTCGATCTACGACCTGTACGAGTCGGGCTTCATCTCCTACGAGGACGCCCTGCGCAATGCCGATTCGAAGAACGAGCTGCGCCTGCGCATCAAGCTCGAGAGCAAGCGCGAGATGAAGTCAGTGGACGATGGAGGCGTATTGCGCATCGTCGAAGAAGAGCAGCCGGGCCATAGCATCTAGCGCGCGGCACACGGACCTCAAGGAGCAAGCGAGCGAAGCAATGGCCGCCACGAGCGAGAATTCCGAGTCGAAGCTGAGTACCTCGGGGCTGCAGGGGGCGCTCGCCACGGGCGGGCCGGGGGCGCTGCCGAACCTCAACACCAAGCCGCTCTTCAAGCTCATGGTGGAGAAGGAGGCCTCGGACCTGTTCTTCACGGCGAACGCCCCCGTGAAGATCAAGATCGAAGGGCAGATTCACCCGGTCAATCGCAATGTGCTCACGCCCGAGGTGGTGCGCCAGACCGCCCTCGCGCTCATGAAGCCCGAGCACCGCGAGCAATTCCTGCGCGAGTCGGAGATCGATTTCGCGATCTCGGAGCCCGGTCTCGGCCGCTTCCGCGTCAACGTGTTCATGCAGCGCGGCTATCCTGCGATGGTCCTGCGCTACATCTCGGCCCATATGCCGCGATTCGAGAATCTCGGCCTGCCGGACATCATGCGCGACCTCGTCATGCTGCGGCGCGGCCTCATCCTGATGGTCGGGGCGACCGGCTCGGGGAAATCGACCTCGATCGCCGCGATGATCAACCACCGCAACGAGACCTCCTCCGACCACATCATCACCATCGAGGATCCGATCGAGTTCCTGCACACGAACAAGCGCTCGATCGTCAATCAGCGCGAGGTCGGGCTCGATACCAAGTCCTTTACACACGCGCTGCGCGGCATCATGCGCGCCGCGCCGGATGTGATCCTCATCGGCGAGATCCGCGACCGCGACAGCATGGAGGCCTCGATCCAGCTCGCGGGGACGGGACACCTGGTGCTCGCGACCCTGCACGCGAACAACTGCGCGGAGACCCTCGACCGCATCATCAACCTCTTTCCGCGCGACCAGCACAACCAGATCTACCTCGACCTCTCGCAGTACCTGCGGGCGATCCTCGCCCAGCGCCTGGTGGTCGGTAAGAACGGCAAGCGCTGCGCGGCCGTCGAGGTGATGCTCAATACCCCGCACATCTCCGAGCTCATCAAGAAGGGCGACGTGGTCTCGGTGAAGGAAGCCATTGCGGCGAGCGGCGAGCGCGGCGTGCAGAGCTTCGATGCGGCGCTGCACGCGCTCTACAAGGAAAACCGGATCGAGCTCGAGGAGGCGCTCACCAACGCCGACTCGCGCGCCAACCTCGAAGCGAAGATCAATTTCGGGTGAGACGTTGCGCCGCATGCCGGCGCAATGCACCAGGGATGGTTACTGGCCTCTTCCCGCGCACACCTCCGCGAGCACCGCCATGCGCACGGCAACGCCGTTGCGCACCTGATCGCGGATGACCGACTGCGGGCCGTCGGCCACGTCGGATGCGATCTCGACGCCGCGGTTCATCGGCTGTGGATGCATCACGATCGCATCGGGCCTGGCCAGGGCGAGCCGCTCGGGCGTGAGGCCGTACCGCGCGAAGTAACGGTCGGCATCCGGGAAGGAGGCCTGGCTCATGCGCTCCTTCTGGATGCGCAGCATCATCACGACATCGGCATCCTTCAGACCCTTCGCAAGGGAGCTGTGGCGCGTGCACCCGGGGAATTCGGCGGCCTCCGGCATGTAGGCCGGTGGGGCGACGATACGAATCTCGGCGACTCCGAGCGTACGAAACGCGTGATACGCGGAACGCGCCACGCGCGAGTGCCGCACGTCGCCGACGATCGCCACCGCAACCTGATCGAGCCGCGGCTTGCGCTGGCGAACGGTGAGCGCATCGAGCAGGCCCTGGGTGGGATGCGCAACGTGGGCCTCCCCCGCGGAGAGCACGCTCACGTGCGGGTGCACGCTCTCGGCGACCAGTCCGGGAACGCCCGGCTCGGCATCGCGGATGACGAACACATCCACGTAGAGCGACTCGAGCGTGTAGATCGTATCGAGCATGCTCTCGCCCTTGACGCGGGAGGAGAGCTGCACCTCGAGGTTCACGACCTGCGCGCCCAAGCGCTTCGCGGCGAGCTCGAAGGACACCCGGGTGCGGGTGGAGGGCTCGGTGAAGAGGTTGGCGACGGTGACCCCGTCGAGGGCACGGGTCTCGACCGGCGGCTGCCCGAGGGGGCGCACGAACCCCTCGGCGCGATCGAGCAGCCGCTCGATGGCCGCGCGGGGCAGCGTCTCGAGGGTCAGCAGGTGCCGCAGCGTGCCGTTCGCCCGCAACTGGATGTCAGCGTCGCTCAATCAGTCGTGCTCCCCGGCGCGCCGCGCGCCGCTCGCTGGGCCGGATGGCGGGTGCGCGCGCTCGCCGGCGAGCCAGCGCTCGAGGATGACTGCCGCCGCGACACTATCGAGCTCCTCGCGGCGCACGCGCCGCCGGCGCTCGCCGCCGAGGCGATGCTGCTTGAGGGCGGCGCTCGCCTCGAGCGAGGACCCGTGCTCGTCCACATGCTCCACCGCGAGCCCGAATCGCGCACCGAGCGCCGCGCCGAACTCGCGTGCCGCGCGCGTGAGCGCACCGGCGCTGCCGTCCGCATTATAGGGGACACCCACGATCAGCAGCCGCGGCTGTGCGGCGCGGACCTCGCGCTCGATGACGCTCCAGTCCGGGCCGCGCGCGTGCACCAGGGCGGCCGGACGGGGGGCAGCCGTGAACGTGATCGTATCGCCGACCGCGATACCGATCCGCCGGGTGCCGAAATCGAATGCGAGAACGGGGTGGGCCGTCGAGTCTCTTGTGCGGTGCCGCCCGGTCTCACGCATTGCCCGCGACGAGGCTCACCTGCTTGATCTTCTCCGGATCGATCCCGATGAGCGCCCAGCAACCCTCCCAGCGTTGATCGAACGGCAGCTCGAACACGACGCGCTGGTCGGCAGGGATCAGCATCCAGGCGTTCTCATGGATCTCGCGCTCGAGCTGTCCCGGCTCCCACTGCGCGTAGCCGAGCGCGACGAACGCATCGAGCGGTCCGTCGCCGCGCGCCATGGCCGCGAGCACATCCCGCGAGGTGGTGACCTGGATGAGCTCGGAGACCTGCACGGTCGAGTCCCACTCGCCTCCGGGCCGGTGCAGGACAAATCCGCGGTCGGTGTGCAGCGGGCCGCCGCGCAGCACCGGCTGCGCGGCGATCTGCTCGTCGCGCGGCTCGAGCTTCATCTGCGAAAGGACTTCCGAGAGGCGCATCGGAAGGGGCTTGTTGAGCACGATCCCGAGCGCACCCTTGTCCGCGGTGTGCTCGCAGACCAGCGTCACGGATTGGGAGAAATTGGGGTCCGAGAGCGCCGGCATCGCGATCAGCAGATGGTTCGTCAGCGTCGCGCTCATGACCGACCCAGTATGGGCCCAGGCGCACGATGGCTCAAGGAACGGCCGATACGGCACCGCTTGCGATCCGGCCACCGACGAACTGCCATTCATAGGCGAAGTGCAGCGTGTGGTACTTCGCGGCGAGCTCGGGCGGGAACGGGTTGAAGGGACTCGCGAGCTTCAGAATCTCGAGCGCGGCGTGGTCGAGGTCCGGAAAGCCGCTCGAGCGGCGGATGCGCACGCTCTCGAGCCGCCCGTCCGCATTGATCGCCACCTCGAGCACCGGGGCGGCGGCAACGGAGGCCCGGCGCGCCGCCACCGGGTAGTTGAGCGTGCCGATGCGCTCCACGCGGTGGCGCCAATTGTCGAGATAGGGAGCGAGCGTCGCCTCGCGCGAATCCGGGGTGACCCACAGCTCGTCGCGGTGCGGTCCTCGCAGCTCGACCGGGCCCGGATCGTCCTCTCGACCGGGCTCGACGGCGGCGGTAGCGGCGGGCAGCCCCGAGGCGCCTGCGGCTTCGGGTGAGCCGAGCTCGATCTCGCTGAAGTAGCGGATATCGGGCCGGGCGGCGCTGGTGGTGAGGACGCGCTCGTCCTCGGAGCTTTGCGTGTCGCGGCTCTCGCGGGAGTCGGCCGCCGAGGCTCCCGCAAGACCCGCCGGTGCGGGCGTGCGCGTCGAGCGATTGCGGGGGGCGACCGGGCGGTCGGTGTTTCCGGAGCCGAGCTGCGTGCGCTGCGCGAGATAGGTCGCCGAATCGTTGCGGGCCGCGGTCGGCACCTCGTCCGAGACGAGCAGCACCTCGAGCCCGGGAGCGCCCTCGTCCTTCGGCCCCGCGCTGAAGGTGATGCCGAGAATGACGATGGCGTGCAGCACCGCTGCCAGGAACAACGTCATGAGAAGCCGGTCGCGAACGGGCGCCGACCCTTCCCGCAATGTCAGAGCTCGATAGACCATGCCGGGCGGCAGTATAAGGGCGGTGCTGCGGGCGCGCCCGTGTCGCGGGTCGCTTAAACGAGCCGTTTCTCGATGGCGGCGATCAGCAGCCCGCCGAGGTCGGTGTGGAACTGCTTGTCGAGCTCACGAATGCCGGTCGGGCTCGTGACGTTGATCTCCGTGACGAATCCGCCGATCACGTCGAGTCCCACGAGGAGCATGCCACGGGCGGCGAGCGCGGGGCCGATCTGGCCCGCGAGCCAGCGGTCGCGCTCGTTGAGCGGCCGTCCGACGCCGCGTGCGCCGACGGCGAGATTGCCGCGATGATCATCCTCCGGAGGAATGCGCGCAAGCGCGTAGGGCACGGGCTCCCCATCGATGAGCAGCACCCGCGAGTCGCCCGTCGCGGCAATGTCTGGAATGTAGCGCTGCACGATCGCGAAGCGCCGCCCGTAGTCGCTCAGGGTCTCGAAGACGACGTTGGCATTCTTGTCACCGCGCTCGACCACGAAGATCGAGCGCCCGCCCATGCCGTGGAGTGGCTTGCAGACGATCCTGCCGTGCTCGCGCAGGAAGGCATGCATCTCGGCCCGATCGCGGGTCAGCACGGTCGGCGCACAGCATTGCGGAAACCAGGCCGTGTAGACCTTCTCGTTCATGTCCCGCAGGCCCTGCGGGCTATTGACGACGAGCGCGCCCTGCTCTGCCGCGCGCTCGAGGATGTAGGTCGTGTAGATGTACTCGGTATCGAACGGGGGGTCCTTGCGCATCAGCAGGCAGTCGAGCTCCCCGAGCGCCACTCGCTGGGGCTCACCGAGCGTGTACCACGAGGCCGGGTCGGCACGGACCTCGAGCCGGCGCGAACGGCCGAAAGCCCGGCCGTCGCGCAGCGACAGATCGCCCTGCTCGAAATAGTGGAGCTCGAAGCCGCGCGTCTGCGCGGCGAGCAGCAGGGCGAGCGTCGTGTCCTTCGCGTAGTGAATCTCGGCGATGGGGTCCATCACGACGCCGAGGCGAGCGGGCTTGGCCATGGACACATCTTATGTTAGTCGGGCGCCCGGCGAGCGGGCGGCCTGCGGTGCGAACTGCAGAAAACGTGACGTGCATGGCATAGCAGGGGGTATGCCGATATGTTAAAAACCCCGGGCAATAGCCGCCCGGACGGGCGACCATAACGGTTTGCTGTGGAAGGAGTTCTGTGACTGTGACCGGCAACCCGAAGCTCCAGGGCCTGAAGGTACTGGTCATCGACGACAGCAAGACGATCCGGCGCACGGCCGAGACCCTGCTCGCGAAGGAAGGGTGCGAGGTCTATACGGCGATCGACGGCTTCGATGCTCTCGCCAAGATCGCCGATCACCAGCCCGATATCGTGTTCGTCGATATCATGATGCCGCGGCTCGACGGCTACCAGACGTGCTCGCTCATCAAGCACAACAAGGTGTTCCGCTCGATCCCCGTCATCATGCTGTCGTCCAAGGACGGCCTGTTCGACCGCGCGCGCGGACGCATCGTCGGCTCGGAGCACTACCTCACCAAGCCCTTCACCAAGGACGAGCTCTTGAGCGCGATCGAGACCCACATCGGGAGATGATGGCCATGCCACTCATACTCATCGTCGATGACTCTCCGACCGAGGTGCACGTGATGCAGAAGGCGCTCGAGCGTCATGGCTACCAGACCGCCGCCGCAGGCGATGGCGCCGAGGGCATCCGCCTCGCGCGCGAGATGAGCCCCGATCTGATCTTCATGGACGTGGTGATGCCCGGTATGAACGGCTACCAGGCGACGCGCACGCTCGCGAGCGATCCCAAGACCCGCTCGATCCCGATCATCATGGTGACCTCGAAGGGGCAGGAGACCGACAAGATCTGGGGATTGCGCCAGGGGGCGGTCGACTACATGGTGAAGCCCGTATCCCCCGACCAGCTCGTGGCGAAGGCTCAAGCCACGCTGACGGCTTGAACCGCGCATGGAGGGGGTACCGCTCAAGTCGCTGCGTGATCGGCCATTCGAGCTTCTCAAGGAGCTTGAAAGGCGCGGTCGTGCCGTCTCCGCGCAGGTCGGCCAGGAAAGCCCGGGCGGCCGGGAATGGGTCGGGGTGGCGCTGCGCATGGCGGGCGAGCTGTTCCTCGCCGCCCGCGAGGAGACCCGCGAGGTGCTGAGTCTGCCGACCACCCTCACCCGGGTGCCGGGAGCCAAGGCCTGGATCCGCGGGCTCGCCAACGTGCGCGGGCAGCTGCTGCCGGTCATCGATCTGCGGCACTTCCTCGGCAGCGGCGTCGCGCCCGGCACGCGCAACACCCGCGTGATCGTCGCGAACCATCGCGAGATTCCCGCCGGCTTGCTGGTCGATGAGGTGCTCGGGTTTCGCCGCTTCGCCGAGAGCGAGTTCACCGGGGACGTGCTGCCGACCGTCACGCGCTGCGAGCGCTATCTCGCCGGCTCCTTCCGGCGCGGCGAGGAGCAGTGGCCGGTCTTGAGCCTGCGCACCATTCTCGAGAGTTCGGCATTCGCCGAGGCGGCGGCATGATGGCAGGCGCTCCCCCAACGCCACAGGGCCGGCCCGGCGCCCCGGTGGGCGAATCAGGTCCCGGACGGCGCCTCGATGCGCTCATCGGTGTGGCGGCGCTGCTCGTCGTGGCAGGCGTCGTGCTCGAGGTGAGCCGGTCGGGCTTCCCGGATGCATGGCTGTTCGTCGCTTTCGCGGGCGCGACGCTCCTCGCACTCGCCCTGCTGTGGGTCGGTCTGCGCGGGCTGCGCCGCACGACCGAGCGCCAGAGGCTCGCGCAGGAGGCCCAGCGCACCGAGACCGACCGCAACCAGCAGGCCATCCTGCGGCTGCTCGATGAGCTCTCGAGCCTCGCCGACGGCGATCTCACCGTGCAGGCGACGGTGACCGAGGACATCACCGGCGCCATCGCCGATTCGATCAACTATGCGGTGGATGCGCTCCGTGGCCTCGTCACGACCATCAATCAATCCGCCATCCAGCTCGACGGTGCGGCGCGCCAGACCCAGGCGCTCGCGCAGCATCTCGCCAAATCGAGCGGCGCGCAGTCCAAGCAGATCGCCGCGGCCACCGAGACCGCCGGCGCGGTGGCCTCCGCGACCGAGGAGGTCTCGGGCAATGCCGAGCGTGCCGCGGATGTGGCGCGCCATTCGGTGGACGTGGCGCACAAGGGCGGAGATGCGGTGCGCCGCACGATCGACGGCATGAATGCCATCCGCGAGACGATCCAGGACACCTCCAAGCGCATCAAGCGGCTCGGCGAGAGCTCCCAGGAGATTGGCAACATCGTCGAGCTCATCAACGACATTGCCGAGCAGACCAACATCCTCGCGCTCAATGCCTCGATCCAGGCCTCGATGGCCGGGGAGGCCGGCAGGGGCTTCGCGGTGGTCGCCGACGAGGTGCAGCGGCTCGCCGAGCGCGC
>JASHUC010000045.1 GCA_030040235.1 Gammaproteobacteria bacterium
GGCGAGCTGCTCGGCGAGCAGCAGAGCGGCAACATGACCGAGATCGGCCTGTCCCTGTACCTCGACATGCTGGAGCACGCCGTCAACGCGCTGAAGTCGGGCCGCGAGCCGGCGCTCGACCAGCCGCTCGCCGCGGCCACCGAGCTCGAGCTGCGCGTTCCGGCATTTCTACCCGAGAGCTATGTCGCCGATGTGCATGTGCGGCTCGTGCTCTACAAGCGCATCGCCTCGGCGCAGAGCGCCGCGGCGCTCGAGGAGCTCATCGCCGAGCTCGTGGACCGCTTCGGGCCGCTGCCCGGCCCGGCGCACAATCTGCTGCGCATCGCACGCCTCAAGCTCAAGGCGCGGGCGCTCGGCGTGCGGCGTCTCGATATCGGTCCGCAAGGCGGCTACGTGCTCTTCGAATCCGAGAACGGCGTGGATCCCGCCACGGTCATCCGCCTGATCCAGCGCCACGCCGGCGAGTTCCGCCTGGAAGGACCCCTCCGGCTGCGCATCTCCCGCGCCCTCGCGAACGAGGCGGCGCGCTTCGAATTCGCGAGCGAGCTGCTCGGGCGGCTCGCGCACAACGCTCGCCCGGTACAAACAGCCGCGGCGCACCGGCTGGAGGGTGCCGAGGAATGACAGCGCGCGGAACTTGCGGCGCGCCACTTGTTACAATCGCGGCGTGAGTGGAGTGTTGCCATGAGGCCCTGGTTTGCGACCCTCGCCGCCCTGTGCGTGTGCCTGCCGGTGCGGTCGCAGCAGCTGCCGGGTCCTGCGGCGCGCGCACCGGGGGTGAGCGCCCCGGCCGCCACAGCGCCCGCGGCGAGCTCCCCGAAAGGGACCGCTTCCGAGCCGGCCCCGCTCTATCGAGTCGAGCTGATCGTCTTTCGCTCTCTGTCGGGCCTCGGCGCTCCGGAGAACTGGGGCGCCGAGAGCGGCACCGCGGGCGCCGTGCCCGCACAACCCGACACCGATCCTGCGAGCCCCACGGCACCGTCGCCGGAGACGCACGCCGAGGTGCGGCTGCTTCCGGCTTCGGAATTTCAGCTCGATGCGGTCGAGGCACGCCTGCGCTCGAGCGGGCGCTTTCTCCCGGTCGCGCACGCGGCGTGGTGGCAGTCGGCAAGCCCCTGGGGCCGGCCGACCGAGCTCCCGGTGCAGGACCTCGGCCTTGCAGCCCAGGGACTCACCGGAACGATCTCGTTGCAGAGAGGCGAGTTCCTGCACCTCGAATTGTCGCTCGACTATGCAATCGACAATCCCCCGGCCGCGCTCGGCGCGGCGCCGGGAACGGTGTTCAGCCTTCATCAGATGCAACGGGTGCGCTTCAACCAGCGTAGCTACTTCGACCATCCGGCATTCGGCGCGATCGCGCTGGTGACGCCTGCGCAGCCATCGCGGCACGGCAAGTGAGCCGCGGGGGCAAGCCGCGAGCGGGTCTCACCTCGCGGGCGGGCTAGGCCACTTCCTGGGTTTGGAAGTCGCGCGCTTCGGCGGTGCAGATATTGTTCTTGCCGAGCGACTTGGCGCGCTTGAGTGCGCTCGAGCACGCATTCGTCAGCGCCTCGAGCGGCAAATCGCGCGCCGGCACCAGGCTCGCAACGCCCGCACTCAGCGTCACGTACCGGCAGCCGTTCTCGGCGCGCGGGTTGTGAATGAGTAGATCGCGCACGCGCTGCACGACGACTCTCGCGTACTCGTCGGCAGCGGCGGCCGCCTCCCCACGCGTCATCACCGCGAAGGTGCCCCCGCCCCAGCGCCCGACGAGATCGCTGCCGCGGCGGTAGGAGCTCGCGATGGCGCGGGCCACGCGACGGATGCACGCATCGCCCGCAGCCTTGTCGAAGGTGTCGTTGTACGCCCCGAGATTGTCGATATCGAACAGCGTCAGTCCGATCTCCTGGGTGTCGCGCTGGGCGACGTTCCAGTCCCGGTGCAGCAGCTCCTCGAAATACTCGCGCGAATGCAGGCCCGTCAGGCGGTCCTCGCGCATCCACAGCGGCAGCCCCGCGGCGCTGCGCTCCGGGGTGCGCAGCCGCTCACCGCCTTCGCGGTGATAGCTCACCCACTGCCTCAGTTGCCCCGCCTCATCGCGCACCGGCTGCAGCCACATCTCGTTCCAGAAGGGCGCTCCGTTCGGCCGGTAGTTTCGCAGCACCACGCGACAGGCCGCGCCACGCTCGAGCGCCTCACGCAGTTGTCGCCGCCCTTCCTGGTCGCGCTCGGTCCCCTGCAGGATGCGCAGATTGGTTCCGAGCAGCGCCTCGAGCGGGTAGCCGCACAGCTGCGCGAAGGCGTTGTTCGCGTAGATCACGGGATGCCCGTCCACGGTGGCATCGCACACGACGATGCCTTCCGGTGCCGCATCGAGAATCTCGCGCCACGCTTCGGGGGGCACGCTCATGAGACACCCGGATCGAGACTCAACGGCGGCGCACTCGCTGCGGCGGTGAGTGCGGCCTGCGCTTGCTTCCACTCGGAGGACTCGACGAGCTCGCGCCACGGCAACCCGCCGCGTCCGCGCATCCGGATGATGCGCAGCTGCGAAGCCGGCTCGGGCTCGACGGCGAGTCCGTCGAGCAGCGCGAGAACAGCCGCGCGATCATTGCACACCGGCAGCATGTCGCATCCGGCCGCAAGCGCGCGGCGCGCACGCTCGAGGATATCTCCGCTCGCCGCAGCACCACCCATCGAAAGGTCGTCGGAAAACACGACGCCCTGAAAGTGCAACTCCTCGCGCAGCATGCCGCGAATCCAGCGGCTCGAGAGGCTCGCCGGCAAGGTATCCACTGCGGGAAACTGCACGTGCGCCATCATGACCGCCGGGAGACCGTTCTCGATCAGACGGCGGTACGGGGTAAGGTCATCCTCGAGGTCGGCGAGCGGGCGCCGATCGACCGGCAGGAACAGATGCGAATCGGCGCGCACGGCGCCGTGGCCGGGGAAATGTTTGGCGGTCGCTGCCATGCCCGCCTCGCGCATCCCGTGCACATAGGCGAGCGCGAGCTGTGCGACCGCATCGGCCCGCAAGTGGAACGAGCGGTCTCCGATCACCTCGCTCACACCGTAGTCGAGATCGACGCACGGAGCGAACGAGAGATCGAGCCCGTGGGCGCGCAGTTCCGCGGCCATGAGCCAGCCCATGCGCCGCGCGAGCGCGAGGCCGGCGCGCGCGTCCGCGTCGAACTCGTGCCCCACGCGCCGCGCCGGCGGCAAGCGCGAGAAGGTGGCTCGGAAGCGCTGCACGCGCCCGCCCTCGTGGTCGACGGCGACGATGAGCGGGGGATTGCGGGCGTCGTGGATCGCCGCGACGAGTGAGGTGAGCTGCTCGGAGTCGGTGAAGTTGCGAGTGAACAGAATGACGCCGCCGACGAGCGGGTGCTTGAGCATCTCGCGCTCGTGCGCCTCGATCCGGGGACCAGCCAGATCGATCATGAGCGGCCCCAGAGTCATCTGCCGCGTGCCTCCCAGTGCTCCGACAGTCCTCTACCGGCCGGGCGTCAGCAACGCCAGAGACTCGACGTGGGTCGTGTGCGGAAACATGTCGAGGACCCCGGCCGCGCGCAGCACGAACCCGTGCTCGTGAACCAGTATCCCTACGTCGCGCGCAAGGCTGCCCGGATGGCAGGAAATATACAGCACTCGTTGCGGTCGAATTCGTGCAATGGTGCGCATTACGTCGCGTGCGCCGAGGCGGGGCGGGTCGATGAGCACCTCGCTCACGGGTTCAGCAAGCCAGGGCACCTGCGCCAGAGCGCCGCTCGCGAGATCGGCCTGGATGAACTCGACGTTGTCGATGCCGTTCGAGCGCGCATTATGTCGTGCGCGCTCGACGAGCGAGCCCTCGCCCTCGATCCCGAGCACGCGGCCGGCGCGGCGTGCGAGCGGCAGGGTGAAGTTGCCGAGCCCGCAGTACAGGTCGAGCACGCGGGACTCGCCGGTGAGCTCGAGGAGTGAGACCGCGCGCGTCACGAGGGCTCGATTGATGGGACCGTTGATCTGGATGAAATCAGTCGGCGCAAACTCGATCTGAACGCCGAACTCCGGCAGCGAGTAGCGCAGCGGCTCCTCCTCACTCTGCGTTGAGACGCGCGTCACAGAATCGAGCCCGCCCGGCTGCAGATACAAACGCAGCTCATGGGCACGCTCGAACTCGCGCAGTCGCTCGAGCTCATCGGGCGTGGGCGCCTCCCCGAGCACGCGCAGCACCAGAGCCGTCGCGTTGTCACCGACCGCCACCTCGATCTGCGGCACACGCCTGCCGACGTCGAGCCCGCTCAGGAGCGCCGAGAGCGGGGCGATCAGCTCGCCGGCCGGAGGTGCGAGCACCTCGCAGCGCTCGGTCGCGGTGACGTACGGGGAGAACCGCTCGCGAAAGCCCACCAGCACGCGCCCTTTCTTGGGCACGTACCGCGCGCCGAGCCGCGCGCGTCTGCGATAGGCCCACGCCGGTCCCGCGAGCGGCTCGAGCCAACGCTCGGGGGCCGTGCCCGTGAGCCGCTCGAGGCTGTCGCGAAGCTCGATGTGCTTGGCTTCGATCTGCCGTGCCGGATCGAGGTGCTGCAACGCGCACCCGCCACAGACTCCGAAGTGCGCACAGCGCGGCGTGGCGCGCTCGGGCGCGGGCCGCACGATCTCGAGCAGCATCGCCTCGTCGTGACGCTTGCGACGACGCACGCGGCGGAAGCGCACCAGCTCGCCGGGAAGCGCGCCCGCGACGAAGGCGGTCTTGCCTGCGTGCACGACGCCCTCCCCCTCATGCGTCAGCGCATCCACCGCGCCGAGCTCGGAATCGCTCAAACGCCCGCCTCCGCGGCGCACTGCTCCCAGGCTTGCAGGAACTCGGCATGGTGCGGCTCGGTGCCGCCGCGCAGCAGCGCCTTCGCGCGCTCGATCTCCTCCACATAGCGCTCGCGCGTGAACCGTCCGCGCATCATCTCGAATCGCAAGTAGATGAGGTAGGTGTTGAGGGCATCGGTCTCGCAGTAGCGGCGGATGCGCACGATCTCCCCGGCGAGCCAGGCGTCCCACACCCGGCTGCCATCGAAGCCGAGCTTGCCGGGCAGCCCGAGGAGCGCTGCCGTGTCGGCGAGCGAGGCGCGCGCACGGTGCTGGTGCGCCGCGAGCACATCCATGAGATCGATGTGCCGCCAGTGATAGCGGCTAAGATAGTTGTTGAAGCGGAAGGCGGCGTCCTCATCGCCGGTCTCCCAGTAGCGCGCCGCCCGCACCCCGGCGCGCAGCCCGCGGTAGTGCAGCACCGGCAGGTCGAAACCGCAGCCGTTCCAGGACACGAGCACCGGCGAGAATCGCTCGACACCGTCGAAGAAGCGCTCGAGAAGCTCCGTCTCGCCCGCCGCCGGGTCCCCGAGGCTCCAGACCTTCAGGCCCTCGCTGCGACTGCGCAGCACACACGAGATCGCGACGATGCGTTGCTGGCTGTGCGGCAGAAACTCATCGCCCGTCGCCTGCCGGCGCAGAGTGAACATCGCCTTGGCGACCTCCGCATCGGGCAGTCCTGCGAGCCCGTAGAGGCGCCGCCCGAGGCTCACGTCGGGCACGGTCTCGATATCGAAGACGAGCGTATTCATCGCACCGTATTCATCAGACCGCTTTCATCAGCACCGCGACCGCCACGACGAGACCCGACTCGTCGGTGAGCGTCACGTGCCCCTCGCCGATGCCGAGCCTGCGACGCATTTCCTCACCGCGTGCAGAGAAGATGATCTCCGGCTTACCCCATGCGTTTTGCACCACGCCCACGTCGCGAATCCACATTCCGTGGGCGAATCCCGTTCCCATCGCCTTGACGATGGCTTCCTTGGCCGCAAAGCGCATCGCCACGAAGCGAGCGCGCCGGGAGGTCGCGCCGAGCTGCGCCTGCTCCTGAGGCATGAGGAGCCGCTCGAGAAAGCGCGCGCCGAATCGCTCGAGGGTGCGCACGATGCGCTGCGTCTCGAGCACGTCGACCCCGATTCCGAAGATCATCGCCGCGCGGCTCGCATGAGCGCTTGCATCTCGCGGACCGCGGCCGGAAGTCCGGCGAATACTGCACGCGCGACGATGGCATGCCCGATGTTGAGCTCGACGATCTCGGCGATGGCGGCGACGGGCTGCACGTTCTGATAGTTGAGGCCGTGCCCGGCGTGCACCTCGAGCCCGAGACCGGCGGCGAGCCGCGCCGCGGTGCGCAGCCGGTCGAGCTCCATGGCTCGGGTGGGATCGGCGGCATCCGCATAAGCTCCGGTGTGCAGCTCGACGGCGAGCGCGCCGCTCGCCGCGGCCGCCTCGACCTGGTGCGGCTCGGGATCGACGAACAGCGTCACCCGGATGCCCGCACCCGCGAGGACGGCCGTC
>JASHUC010000506.1 GCA_030040235.1 Gammaproteobacteria bacterium
ATCTCGGCGAGATTGTTGGCGACCCCGATGAGATAGCCGTCGCCCTCCGGACTCCCCGGGCCGCGCGGAACGAATACCGGCTCGTTCAAGGTGTGCGTGTCGCCCGCGAAGTAGGCGCTCACCGCGCCGGTGTGCAGGTCGAAACGGCCGTAGCAGTTGGTGACCCGGCCGCGCAGATTACCGGCGCGCGCCTCATCGAACGGCCGCGCAGGATCGCTGAATCCGGCATACGCATAGCGGTACGGCAGCGAGATATAGCGGTCGTCGATGCGACCGAGCCCGCTGATCGAGCCCGCATGCAGGATCTCCTCCGTGTAGCCGTCGCCCCTCGAGTCGAGCTCGAAGGTGTGCCGCCGGATGTTCGTTCCGTGCTTCGCGGCTGCAGAATCGCCGTTGCCGGGTTCGGCCGGAAAGAACGGAAAGGGATTGGTCTCGGTGACCGGGGATTCGAGCACCACCTTGCTGCCTTCGGTCCGCGCATTGAAGGTGTGAACGATCGAGCGTGTGGGGCCCTTGAACCAGCGCATGTCGCGGGCCTCACCGTCACGCGGCAGGATGCCGATGTAGGTCGGCAGGCGTGCATCCCAGGCCCAGTGGATCTTTCCCGCCTTGAGCCGCTCGAGGCTCGTGGTGAAGGCATACACGGGAACGACGATGTGCCGCTGCGTGAGCGCAATATCGTGAATCATGCTCACATAGGGAGTCTTGAACCGAACCTCGCGCGTGATCTCCCCCGCGCGGTTCGCGCTGTAGAGAAAAACGTCGTTGCTCGCAAGGCCGGTCGCCTCGTAGCCGTAGCAGATCATCTCGCCCGAGACGGGATCGAACTTCGGATGGGCGCTGAAGGTCTGGCTGTGGTACCGGCCGCCGAAGGTCATGGGCCCGCGCGTGGCGAGTGTCTTGGGATCGAGCTCGTACGGTGGCCCGTCCTCCTTCATCGCGAAGAGCTTCCCCGCGTGAGAGAGGACGTTGGTGTTGGCGAGCGTTCGCAGGTACGGCTTCTCGATCGTCTCGGCGCGGATACTCGGATCGTCGGTGAAGGGGTTGCGGTAGTACCCGTAGAGCTGGCGCTTGGCGGCGCTATCGTTCTCGAAGCGCGCCGTGTGGACCCAGCGTCCCGTGAAGTCGACGATCCCGTTCTTGAACCTGAACATTCCGACGAAGCCGTCGGCATTGAAAATCGAATCGTCGCGGAATCTCGGCGGGTAGAGCCACTCGGTGCCCACGCGGATGAACGCGCCGTTCATGCTGCGCGGGATCTGACCGCTCACCTCGCAGTCGTAGACGTTCGATTCGAAGCGCTCGGGGGCATAGAAGCCGCGCGCGGTCGGATCCTTCGAGAAATCAACCACGGTCCAGCCCTCCTTCGCACTCGAGGCTCGGATCGAGCGCCGAATGTACCGCAGAGGCACGCCTTTGCGCACCGCCGGCGAGGCCGGCAATGAGCCCGACGCCGATCACGAGGAGCTCCGCCGGGGTCCCTGCGGCGAGCTCGGCGCTCTCCCCGGGATCCACCCGCAACGCCGACTGGGCGCGGAGGGGCTCGCAGCCGCAGCGGCCTTCACCCTCGCGCACGAAGATGAACCTGCGCAACGGCGAGATCGGCAGAAAGTACCGGGAGCCGCTCTGGATCGCGACGAGCTCGAGCGAGAGCTCGCGCTCGGGGAAGGTGCCGAGGGGCTTGCAGCGTACACCCGGTGTCTGAGGGGTCTCCCGCCACACGAATCCATCGGGACGCAGGATGATCGGGGCGCGGTAACGCGGCTTCGGGTAGCTGAGGGGCGCTCCGGTGACGCGCCGCCAGATCGCCTCGTACGCATCTTCGTTCTTGCGGTCCTCCCCGCTCGAGCGCCTGAAGACGCCTTCCTCGAAGCTGCCCTCCTGCAGCAGCCTTTCGCGACCGGCCTCGAGCTGCTCGGGACTCAAATAGCCGAGCCCGCTCGCGCCGCCCACCTGCAGCAGCAGCACGATGCGGTCGGGTCCGCCTTCCTGCGGACCGTAGTGCACACCTTCGGGAAAATAGCCGATCTCGCCCGCATCGATCTTCAAATCGCGCCCGATGGGCACCGAGCCCTGCAGGCAGAAGCGCACCTGATCCCACGCATGCCGATGGCGTGGCGAGTAGTAGTCGGAGCGTTCGTCGGCAAGCACGAGCAAGTAGTTGTCGGGGCTGCCCTCCTTACCCTGGAAGAGCACCTTGTGGGTCATGTGGCCGGCGCGATGCCGCGTGAGGCGGCCGCCCCATTCCATCCGGTCGCTGTGCACCACATCCACCGAGGCGATCTCCGCGGAGTGTCGTTCGTGCCCCCTTGCGAGTATAGCCCCGGAGGGCGCAGGCGCCGCTATAGCCAGCCCTTCTGGCGCGCGAGCCGGTAGGCTTCGATGCGGTTGCCGGCGCCGAGCTTGCCGATCGCCTCGGAAAGATAATTCCGCACCGTCCCGTGAGACAGGCTGAGACGGAGCGCGATCTCCGCAGCCGAGAGTCCCTCTCCGGCGAGCCGCAGGACCTGCCTCTCACGCTCGTTGAGCGGGTCGGCGTCGGTCCAGGCCGCGACGGCGAGCTGCGGATCGATGACCCGGCCGCCGGCGTGGACCTTGCGCACGGCATCGGCAAGTTGAGCGGCAGGGGCATCCTTGAGGAGGTAGCCCACGACACCGGCATCGAGCGCTCGGCGCAGATATCCGGTGCGCGCGAACGTCGTGACGATGATGACCTTGCTCGCAAGCTGGTGCTCGCGAATGCGCGCGGCGAGCTCGAGCCCAGTAAGTCCCGGCATCTCGATATCGGCCACGACGACATCCGGACGCAGCCGCAGCGCCTCCTTCCAGGCGCTCGCCCCGTCGGGGCAGCTCCCGAGCACCGCGAGATCCGGCTCGAGACCGAGCAGCGCCGAGAGAGCGCCGCGCACCATCGCCTGATCTTCGGCAAGCAGAACTCGGATCATCGGGCGGCAGCTCTAGCTCTGAGCGCTGGAGGCCGCGGGCAGCGGGGGTTCTGCGGCAGGCGCTGCTGGAAGCGGCAGCCACACCCTCAGGGTCGTTCCCCCTCCCGAGGGTGAGTCGAGCTGCAGCTCGCCGCCGAGCGATTGGACGCGTTCCGCCATGCTCATGAGCCCATGACCACCGCGCCGGGCGCTCGCGCCGCCGCGACCATTGTCCGTGACGAGCAGAGTGACGCCCGGCTGCCTGGAGCGGGATAGGTTGAGCTCGATGCGCACCGCTCGAGCACCGGCGTGGCGCTGGACATTGGTGACGGCCTCGCGAACGATCATGGCGAGCCCCGTCTGCAGGTCGGGGGGAATCACCGCGGGGTCGCAGGCGACGCTCAGCTCGATCCCGGAGGAGGCGAGCAGCGCTCGTGCGGATGCGAGCTCCGTCGTGAGCTCCACCGAGCGCACCCCGGCCACAGCCGTTCGCACCTGCCGCAACGCCTCGCGCGCCACCTCGGTGACGGCGGCGATCTCGCGCGCTGCGGCTTCCGGGTCGCGGCCAAGGAGCTTTCCGGCGAGCTCGCTCTTCAGCGCGATGAGCGACAGGGTGTGCCCGAGCAGGTCGTGCAGATCCCGACCGATGCGCTCACGCTCCGCGACGGCGGCAAGCCGGCGGATTTCATCCTGCGATAGCTTGAGCGCCGCGTTCTTGCGCCACGCCTCTGCCTGGAAATGGTTGAGGATCACGAGGAAGACGCACAAGAACCCCGCGAGCGCGATGTCCGGCAACCATTGTTGCAAGTAGAGAATTTCCGCGCTCTGTATGGCGACCAGGGCGAGCGTCAACGCCAGGGCGCGCGGCAGCCCGCGAACGACGTAAACGGAGAAGGCTGCGGCGTAAATGAGATAGGTGAACGCTACGG
>JASHUC010000046.1 GCA_030040235.1 Gammaproteobacteria bacterium
GTGCCCGCGGGCTCAAGATCGGCTGGCTCGTGAGTCCATCGGTCGATGGCGAGCTCGGGGCCATGATGGTGAGCCGCGTCGGCGGCATCGCGATCCGCGGCTCCTCCACCCACACGGGCGCGCGGGCGCTGCGCGACTACTACCAGGCGCTCGTCAAGGACGGCATCTCGCCCGTCATCACGCCCGATGGGCCCCGCGGACCGCGCTTCAAGTTCAAGCCGGGTGCCATCCTGCTCGCGCAGATGTCGGGCCGGCCGATCCTGCCCATGGCGTACGCCGCCTCGCGCGCCTGGCGTATCAAGTGGGACAAGTTCGTGATCCCGATGCCGTTCTGCCGGGTGGTGATCGCAATCGGCGCCCCACGCCGCGTACCCCGGGTCCTCGAGCCCGGCGCCATCGAGCGGCTCCAGGAAGCCATGACCGAAGATCTCAAGCGCCTTTACCAGACCGCTCAGGCGGCGCTCCGGTAAGCGCGGCGCGGGTACCCGCCGTAGCCGGATAATGTCATCTCGCGGGCTCGTGCGCCCTGACGCACAGAATAGTTCGCCCGTACAGCGCCTTACCTTGTATTCCTGACTTAATGTGCGAGAATCTGGCGTAAGCTTCGGTGTTCTCTGGGGCCCGGAGCTTGGCAACGGCGCACCAGTCCGTGGTCCCGTTGTGGTGCAGCCCATGACACAGGTCGCCGCGGGCAGGCGCCGAAACTGCAAGACTTGACCCCTGGACTTGATCGAGGGAGAGCGCGAGCAGGATGTCGACCGTACTGCCGGATTCGCCTACGGAGCTGACGGCTTCCGACATCCTTTCATCCGACGCGTGGAAGGGTGGGACCCCGCCCCTGCAGAGCCTCGATGTGGCCTGCACCAAGATGGCGGTCGACCTGCAGAATCTGTCGCGCGACACGAGCGAGGAATGCATCGGCCGCAACCTCGCGGCGCTCGTCAATCTTACGGAGAGCGATTGCGCCTTCGTCGCCCTGATCGGTCGCGAGCTGCGCTTCTCGTCCGTGCACGTCGCGCGCCGCGGCATCGGCCCCTCCCAGCCCGAGGGGCTGAAGGGCGAGCCGCTCGCCAATTATCCCTGGCTCGAGTCGCGTCTGGAGCATCTGCGTCTCACGGAGCTGCGTGACACCGGCTCGCCGCGCCGCGAACAGCTCGCCGAGGCGCGCCGATTCTCGACTCTGCAGATCGGATCGATCCTGTTCGTCGCATTCCGCACCCAGAACGAGCCGGCCGGCATCCTCGCCCTCACGCGGGTGTTGCCGCGCGGGGCATGGGACGTGAATCTGCAGCTGCTGCTGAAGCTGCTCGGGGCGAGCCTCGGGACCGGGCTCGAGCGCCTGCGCCTCGAGCGACGGCTCGCCAAGCTCGAGGAGCGGGTCAACCTCTCCCAGGCGGCCGCCAACGACGGGTTGTGGGACTTCGATGTGGAGAGCAACGAGGTCTATTTCTCGCCGCGGTGGAAGGCGATGCTCGGCTATGGCGACGAGGAGATCCGCGACTCTCCGGACTGGCGCAATCTCGTGCACCCCGACGACATGTCGCGCGTGCAGGCCGCAATCCGCGACCACGTCGCGGGCAAGACCCCGACCTTCGAGAGCGTGCACCGGATGCGCCACCGCAACGGTGAGTGGCGCTGGGTGATGAGCCGGGCGCAGGCGCGCGTGGACACCCACGGCCGGCTGCTGCGCCTCGTCGGCGTGGAGCTCGATATCACCGAGCGCAAGCTCTACGAGGAGGCGCTGTTTCGCGAGAAGGAGAGCGCGCAGATCACGCTGCAGTCGATCGGCGACGGGGTGATCACGACGAATGCGAGCTCGGTCATCGACTACATCAATCCCGTCGCGGAGGAGCTCACCGGGTGGCGTCTCGAGGATGCGATGGGACGGCCCGTCGAGGAGATCTTCCGCGCCTTTCACGAGGAGACCTGCGAGCCGCTCGAGAACCCGCTCACCGTGTCGATCCGGCGCGTGCGGCCCATCAAGTCCGTGCGCCCGATGCTGCTCATCCGTCGCGACGGCAACGAGCTCTACGTCGAGAGCACGGCCGCTCCGATTCGTGACGGCCAGGGACACGTCGGCGGAGGCGTGCTCGTCTTTCACGACGTGAGCGAATCGCGCGAGCTCAATCGCCGGCTCTCGTATCACGCGAGCCACGATCTGCTCACGGGGCTCGTCAACCGGCGCGAGTTCGAGAGCCGGCTCGAGCGGGCGCTGAAGAGCGCCAAGGCGCGCGAGGCCTCGTACGCGCTGTGCTACCTCGACATCGATCAGTTCAAGATCGTGAACGACACCTGCGGCCACAGCGCCGGGGATGCCCTGCTCGGGCAGGTCGGGGCGCTGCTGAAGAGCAAGGTGCGCTGGCGCGATACGCTCTCGCGGCTCGGCGGTGACGAGTTCGGCATTCTGCTCGAGAGCTGCACGCTCGATGAGGCCATGCGAACCGCGGAGCAGCTGCGCGAGGCAGTGCGCAATTTCCGTTTCAGCTGGGAAGACCGGGTGTTCCGGCTCGGCGCGAGCGTCGGCGTCGTGCCGATTACCGCCGACAACGAGGATGTCGCCTCGGTGCTCTCGGCGGCCGATAGCGCCTGCGCCGCCGCCAAGGAAAGCGGACGCAACCGCGTGCACAGCTTTGCCGAGAACGACGTGGAGCTCATGCGCCGCCGCCGGGAGATGCAGTGGGCCGCCCGCATCAACGCGGCGCTCGAGGAGGGCCGGTTCGAGCTCTTCCGCATGCAGATCCAGCCGCTGCAGCGCTTGGAGGCCGGCTCGCACTACGAGCTGCTGCTGCGCCT
>JASHUC010000507.1 GCA_030040235.1 Gammaproteobacteria bacterium
GCCGTCCACCATCCAGTGTGCGAGCGCGAGTCCCACACCGCCGCCCTGGCTGAATCCCGCCATCACCCCGCAGGCGACCCAGAAGTTCTCGCGCCCGCGAACCGGCCCGACGAGGGGATTGCCGTCGGGGGCAAAGGTGAACGGCCCGTTGACGACCTTGCGAATGCCCGCGCGCGCGAGCGCCGGGAAGTGCTCGAAGGCGACCTCGAGGCTCGGGGCGATGCGCTCGAGGTCGTTCGGGAGCAAGTCCTGCCCGAAATCCCACGGCGTGACCCGCTCGCTCCAGGGGACCGCGGCATGCTCGTACGTTCCGAGCAGCATCCCACCGCGTTCCTGACGCAGGTAGATCTCGCCCTCGAAATCGATGCACATCAGCTGCTCGGGGCGGCCGGCGATCTCGGGGAGATCCTCGGTGACGAGGTATTGATGCTCCATCGCGAGCACCGGAAGCTCGAGGCCCACCATCCGGCCGACCTCGCGCGCCCAAAGCCCCCCGGCATTGACGACGTGCTCGGCGCGCACGTTGCCGTGTTCGGTGATCACCTCCCAGGAGCCTCCGGGACGCGGCTGCAACTCGACCACGCGGTTGTGGCGCACGATCTCCGCGCCGCCGAGCTGCGCGGCCTTCGCATAGGCGTGCGTGACACCGTAGGGGTCCACGTGACCCTCCATCGGATCGTAGAGCGCACCCGTGAAGTATTTCCGGTCCATGAGCGGATAGCGCCGGGCCGCCTCCTCGGCGGAGAGGATCTCGAGCTCCATGCCGAGATAGCGGCCGCGCGCCTGCGCCATCTCGAGCCACTCGAGCCGGTCGCGTGTCCCGGCCAGCATCACCCCGCCCGTGAGATGCAGCCCGCAGGACTGCCCGGTGAGCTCCTCGAGCTCGCGGTAAAGCCGCACCGTGTACTGCTGCAGGCGAGCGACGTTCGGATCGCCATTGAGCGTGTGCATGCCGCCTGCGGCATGCCAGGTGGAGCCTGCGGTGAGCTCGGCGCGCTCGATGAGCAGCACGTCGCGCCAACCCGCCTTCGTCAGGTGATAGAGGACGCTCGTGCCGACTACCCCGCCCCCGATCACCACCACGCGCGCGTGAGATCTCATGCCTCACTCATTAGGATACGAACCAAGCGTGAGATAGGGTATCCGCTTTCCGGACTTCGAAGGGGGAACTGACTGTGGAAGTCTCTTCCAAACGGCATGGACCCGCAACTGCCGGGCAACGCGACCGTGCCTACTGGGCGGGGCTCGCGGGCTCGATCCGGCCCGAGGGGCGAGCCTTCATCGACGGGCGGCTCGTCCCGGCTCACGACGGCCGCACGTTCGACGATAAGAGCCCGATCGATGGGCGGGTGATCGGCCGCGTCGCGCGGGGCGGTGCGGCCGAGGTGGATGCCGCGGTGGCCGCGGCGCGCGCCGCCTTCGAAGGCGGCGCTTGGCGCCGTACACCGCCGCGCGAGCGCAAGCGCATCCTGCTGCGCTTCTCAGAGCTCATCCGCACCGATCTCGAGCGGCTTGCGCTGCTCGAGACGCTCGATGTGGGCAAGCCCATCGCGAACTCCGTCGAAGTGGACGTGGAGAACTGCGCCGAGTGCATCGCCTACTACGCCGAGCTCGCCGACAAGCTCTTCGATGAGGTGGCGCCGACCGGCCCGGACGATCTCGCACTCGTCCGCCGCGAGCCCCTCGGGGTGATCGCCGCGATCGTGCCCTGGAACTATCCCCTCATCATCAGCGCCTGGAAGCTCGGCCCGGCGCTGGTCGCCGGGAATTCCGTGGTGCTCAAGCCCGCCGAGCAATCACCGCTCACCGCGATCCGGCTCGCGGAGCTCGCCTGCGAGGCGGGAATACCCCCGGGCGTGCTCAACGTCGTCCCCGGCTTCGGCGAGGAAGCCGGCAAGCCCCTGGCGCTGCACGGCGATGTTGACATGGTGAGCTTCACCGGCTCGACCGAGGTCGGCCGCTTCATGCTGCGCTATGCCGGGGAGTCGAACCTCAAACGCGTTGCCCTCGAATGCGGCGGGAAGACCCCGCACGTGGTGCTGCGGGATGCCGATATCGCTGTGGCTGCGCACGATATCGCCTGGGGCATCTACTACAACTCCGGCGAGACCTGCCACGCGGGCTCGCGGCTCATCGTGCACGCGCAGGTGCGCGAGGCCCTCCTCGCCGCGATCGCCGAGGTGGCCGCACGCATCACGCTCGGCGACCCGCTCGACCCCGCGACGCAGATGGGCGCACTGATCGATGAGGCCCACATGCGGCGCGTGCTCGGCTACATTCAAAGCGGCACGAGCGCGGGCGCCCGCGTGGCTCTGGGTGGACGGCGCGCGCTCGAGCAGACGGGCGGCTACTACGTCGAGGCGACGGTGCTCGATGGGGTCCGGCCGGAGATGCGGGTGGCGCGCGAGGAGATCTTCGGTCCCGTGCTTGCGGTCACGTCCTTCGGGGAGGACACCGATGCGGTCCGCATGGCGAACGACAGCCCCTTCGGGCTCGCAGCGGCGGTGTGGACGCGCGACATGAATCTCGCGCATCGCGTCTCGAGCGCCCTCAAAGCGGGCACGGTGTGGATCAACGCCTTCGACCGCTCGAGCATGGCGACGCCCTTCGGCGGCTTCAAACAATCGGGTTTCGGGCGCGATCGCTCCCCACACGCGATCGACAAATACACCGACTTGAAGACGATCTGGACCGCGTATCGATGACTTGAGAGCGGGTGGTCTATGGCGCCGGAGGAGTACGACTACATCATCGTCGGTGCGGGGTCCGCCGGCTGCATCCTCGCAAACCGCCTGAGCGCAGGCGGAGCTCATCGCGTCCTGCTTCTCGAGGCCGGCGGATCTGACCGCCATCCCTTCATTCAGGTGCCGATCGGATACGGGCGCACCTTCAACGATCCGCGCGTCAACTGGATGTACGAGACGGAAGCGGACCCGACCCTGGCAGGCCGGCGCGCCTTCTGGCCGCGCGGCAAGGTGCTCGGCGGCTCGAGCTCGATCAACGCCATGGTCTACGTGCGGGGGCAACCGGGCGACTTCGACGATTGGGCTCGAGCGGGCAATCCGGGCTGGGGCTTCAAGGACGTGCTGCCCTACTTCAGGAAGCTCGAGGACCACCCGGACGGAGCCTCGGAGTTTCACGGCGCCGGCGGACCGGTGCGCGTGAGCGACGAGACGGGCAAGGTACACCCGCTCTGCGCGACCTTCATCGCAAGCTGCGAGCGGCTCGGCATTCGCCGCACGCGCGACTTCAACGGCCCCGACATGGAAGGGGTCGGGCTCTGGCAGGTGACGATCGACAAGGGCGTGCGGGCCTCGGCCTCGAATGCCTACCTGCGCCCGGTGCTGGGTCGAGCCAATCTCGTGCTGCGAACGCGCGCGCACGCGACCCGTGTGCTGCTCGAGGGCTCACGTGCGCGCGGCGTGCAGTTTCTGTGGCGGATGTCGCAGCAAACAGCCGTCGCACGGCGGGAGGTGATCTTGAGCGCAGGCTCGATCAACACCCCGCAGCTGCTCGAGCTCTCCGGGATCGGCGACCCGCGGGTGATCGCACCGCTCGGCATTCCGGTGCTGATGGAGCTCCCGGCGGTGGGAGCGGGACTTCAGGACCATCTCGCCGTCAGCTACTACTATCGCTCCAGGGTGCCGACCCTCAATGACGAGCTGGCACCGCTTCTCGGCAAGATGAAGGCCGGCGTGCGCTATCTCCTCACCAGAAGCGGCCCGCTCGCGATGAGCGTCAATCAGGCGGGGGCGTTCGTGCGAGCCGGCGAGGGGCACCTGCAGCGCCCGAACATGCATCTCTACTTCAACCCGGCGAGCTACACCACCACGACGCTCGGCGCACAGCGGCGGCTCCTCAATCCCGACCCCTACTCCGGATTTCTCATGTCGTTCAATACCTGCCGCCCGGTGAGCCGCGGAACCGTGCACATCCGCTCCGCCGATCCGCTCGTGAGCCCCGCGATCCGGCCCAATGCCCTCTCGAGCGAGGCCGACATCGCCGAGGTGTACGCGGGATCGCAGCTCCTGCGCCGGATTGCCGCAACGCCGCCGCTTGCCGAAGCGATCGAATCCGAGCTGCATCCGGGCGCAGCGGTGCAATCCGAAACCGATGTGCTCGAGGATTTCCGCCGGCGCGCAGGCTCGGTCTTTCACGCCTGCGGGACGTGCGCGATGGGACCGGACCGCCGGGCGGCGGTGGTCGATGCGCGATTGCGCGTGCACGGCATCACCGCGTTGCGCCTCGCGGATGCCTCGGTGTTCCCCAACCTCACCTCCGGTAACACCAACGCGCCGGTCATGATGCTCGCCGAGAAGGCGGCTGACCTGATCCTGGCGGACGGCGCCTGAGCCTCAAAGTGGACGGTTCACCATCTCCAGATGCAGCCGCGTGCCCGTGTAGGGGTGTGCGCGGATCACCTCCTCGTTGAGCTCGACACCGAGGCCGGGCTCGGCCGGCGGGAGAATGTAGCCCTCCTGCCACACGATGGGCTTCCTGAGCACCTCGGCGTGAAAGCCCTGCCAGCGCTCGATGCTCTCCTGGATGAGGAAGTTGGGACTGCACGTGGCGAGCTGAATGTTCGCCGCGCCGACGACCGGTCCGCAGTAGAGGTGCGGCGCAATCTGCACGTGATGAACCTCGGCCATGCCGGCGATCTTCTTCGCCTCGAGAAGGCCACCGACTCTGCCCAGGTTCATCTGCAGGATGGCCGCGGAGCCGGCGGCGAGCAGACGCGCGAAGTCATACTTGGTCGCGAGACGCTCACCCGTTGCGATCGGAATGCTCGTGGCGCGAGCGACCTTCGCCATCTCCTGCGGCGCATCCGGCGGCACCGGCTCCTCGAACCAGAGGGGATCGGAGGGCTCGAGGCGGCGCGCGAGCCGGATCGCCCCGGCGGCGGTCATCTGCCCGTGTGTCCCGATGAGGAGATCGGCGCGCGATCCGACGGCCTCGCGCATGCGCCGTACGAAGCGCTCGGCGAGCTCGAGCGCCTCGAGCGAGAGCTGCCGCCCGTCGAATGCGGAATAGGAGCCGGCGCCGAGCGGGTCGAACTTGATGGCGGTGAAGCCCTGCGCGACGTACTCCGCGGCGCGCTGTGCCGAGAGATCCGGGTCCCGGTAGACATCCACCGTATCGGAGGGGCGTGCATAGATATAGGTGTACGAGCGCAGCCGCTCGTGCACTCGCCCGCCGAGCAGTTTGTAGACCGGCTGGTTCGCCTCCTTGCCGACGATATCCCAGCAGGCCATCTCGAGCGCGCTCAGCACGCCGATCAGCGCCAGATCGGGGTGCTGGGTGAAGCCCGCCGAATACACGCGGCGCCACATCGTCTCGATGTCATGCGGATCCTCACCGTCTAGGAACCGCGCGAAGACATCCTCGATCATGCGCGCCACCAGATGCGGCTCGAAAGGAACGCAATAGGCCTCGCCCACCCCGCTCACGTTACCGTCGGTCGTTAATTTGACGAACACGAAGTAGCGCCCACCGTAGTGAGGCGGGGGGTTGCCGACCACGAAGGTGCGGATGTCGGTGAGCTTCATAGTGACCCCCTGCTCGCAGCGGCGGCCGCCGTGCTACACGCGCACCCCGGTGGCGCGCTCCTGGTCGGCCGGCAGATCGCGGAGCGCCAGAAAGAAATGTGCCGTCGCCCAGAACCCCGTCGGCGCCAGGCACAGCATCGCGAGCCGCAGCGATTCAGCATTGCTGCCCGCTGCGGGCATGAAAAGATCGCTCAGCCAGCCGATCAAGGGCGGCGCGATCACGAGGTTGCCCACGTTCGCGAGGAACAGCACCATCGCGCAGAAAATCGCGCGCATGCGCGGCTCGGCGAGGTTGTTCAGGATGCCGAACCCCGGGCCAATGTAGAAATATATGGACGGAACGAACACCCACAGGAGTACCTTCGCAAGCGTGAGCGAATGCGTCCAGTAGATCCCGATGGACACCACGGTCGCCGCCCCGATCCAGTAACCCATCAACCGCGTGATGCGGCAGGGGTGGGTCATGGGGCGCCACCCGATGAGCCAGGCGGTAAAGAGCGTGGCGGCCACGCCTCCATAGAGATTCATGGGCCCGAGGATGTTCGTGGATTGACCCACGGTCATGTGGTAGGTGCGCTGGAGGTAGGTCGGTGTCCAGTACATCAGACCCCAGCCCCAGAGCGCGTTCACGGAGGTTCCCACGATCATGTGAACCGCCGACCGCTGACTCCATAGAAAACGCATCGTCGCGAGGAACGAGGGGGCGGGCTCCTCACCCTTTCTATCGAGCTGCCCACGCTGCGGCTCGCGCACGGTGAAGTAGATCAGCAACCCGGCGACCACGCCGGGCACGCCGAGGACGAGAAAGACATCGCGCCACCCGTAGCGGTCTGCGACGAGACCGGCGATCGTGGTGGCGACCCAGGCGCCGATCGGCGCGCCGAGCGAGAAGATCGTGAGCGCCATCGGCCGGCGGCTCGTCGGGAAATAGTCGGAGAGAATCGAGTTCGCGCCCGGGGTGCCGCCCGCCTCGCCCACTCCCACGCCGATGCGCGCGAGGACGAACTCCCAGGGCGCGTAGGAAAACCCGGTGAGTGTCGTCATCGCCGACCAGACGATCATCGATAAGGCGATGATCAGGCGGCGGCTGTAACGGTCGATGAGCCAGGAGATCGGGAAACCGAGCACCACGTAGAACGAGGCGAGCGCAACGCCGGTGATGAGTCCGACGCTGAAATCCGACAGATGCAGATCGATCCGGATGGGATCGAGGACGGTGGAGGTGACGTAGCGATCGGCGATGCTCAGCGTGTAGACCACGCACATCATCGCGAGCACGTACCAGCGCAGCAGGATCGAGCTCATGCCCGGCAGCTCGGCGGCCGGAAGCGGTGCGGCGCTTGCCGTCACTTGAGTCTCCTCGTCGACCTCGGGCAGGATACGGCAGCCGGCGACGCACTGCGACCGGCAGGCCGGCAAAGGCCTGCCGTACCCCTTTTTGGAGGCTGCATCGATGGCGGAGCGCTGGACCGTTGGATGCTATCTCGTCGAGCTGCTCGCGGCGAACGGCATCGATACGGTATTCGGCATCCCGGGCGTGCACACGCTCGAGCTCTACCGCGGGCTCGCCGCGACCGGCCTGCGCCACATCCTCGTACGTCACGAGCAGGGCGCCGGATTCGCCGCCGATGGCTACGCGCGCGTGAGCGGGCGGCCGGCCGCGGCATTCGTCATCTCGGGCCCCGGCCTCACGAACATTCTGACGCCCCTCGCCCAGGCCTACTCCGATTCCGTGCCCATGCTGGTCGTCGCGAGCACTCCTGCGCGCTCGACGCTCGGCAAGCGCTGGGGCGTGCTGCACGAGCTGCGCGATCAGCGCGCGCTGGCCGCGGTTGCGGCCGGCAGCGCGTACTCGGCGCGCTCGGTCGATGACGTCCGGGACCAGTTGCGGGCGATCTTCGGCTCGTTCCGCTGCGGCCGGCCACGTCCGGCTTACCTCGAGGTGCCGATCGATGTGCTCGCCGAGCCCACCACGCGCCGTGCGGAGCGATTCCCCGAGACGGCAAGTGCGCCTCAGCCCGATGCGCACGCCATCGCCGAGGCGGCGCGCTGGCTCTCCGAGGCAAGCCGGCCGCTCATCATCGCGGGCGGCGGCGCGCGCGCTGCCGGCGCACCCCTTCGCGAGCTCGCCGAGCGGCTCGATGCGTTCGTCATCACGACGACGGCCGCCAAGGGCGTGCTGCCGGAGAGCCACGAGGCCTGTCTCGGCGCCTCGCTGCCTTTCCCGCCGGTGCGCGAGCTCGCCGCCTCGTGCGATGTCGTGCTTGCGGTCGGCACCGAGCTCTCCGAGACCGATCTGTACTTCATTCAGCATCTGCCGCTCGGGGGCCGGTTGATCCGCGTGGACATCGACCCCGCGAAGCTCGCCGACCACTACGGGGCACCGCTTGCGATCTGGAGCGATGCGAGTGCGGCCGTCGCGGCGCTCGCGCAACGCATCGAGCCGCGCAAGGGTTGGCGAACGCAGCTCGGCGGGGCCTCGGCCCTGCGCTCGCGCGCGCGCTTCGACGGAGCGCTCGATGCGCCGGTGCGCGCCTGCGTGCGTGCATTGCAGGCGATTCGCGCCGCCGTGCCGATGGATGGCGTGGTGTTCGGCGACATGACGCAGATCACCTATATCGGCGGATTTGCTTTCCCGGTCGATCGCCCGCGCAGCTGGTTCGCGCCCTCCGGCTACGGAACGCTCGGCTTTGCATTCCCAGCAGCCCTCGGCGCGAAGCTCGCGCAGCCCGAGCGCGCCGTCGTGGCGCTCGCGGGCGACTTCGGCCTGCAGTACACCTCCCAGGAGCTCGCGACCGCCGTGGAGCTCGAATTGACTCTGCCGATCGTGGTGTGGAACAACCACGCCCTCGCTCAGATCCGTGACGACATGCAGCAGGCGGCGATTCCGCCGGTCGGCGTCACCGGACGAAATCCGGATTTTCCGGCGCTGGCGCGCGCCTACGGGGCCGAAGCCGTGCATGCCACCGGACCCGAAGCCCTCACGCAGGCGCTCCGAGCGGCCCTCGCGCGTCGTGGACCGACGCTGATCGAAGTGTTCGATAC
>JASHUC010000508.1 GCA_030040235.1 Gammaproteobacteria bacterium
CGTCTTCTCGCTGTGGAACGGGCAGCAGGCCTTGTACTCGCGGCCGGCTTTCTTCAGCGCGATGCGCGCGCCGATGACCTCGACGATATTGGCCCGCGCGATGAGCTCATCGATGAAACTGCGAGGGATCAGGCTCATGGACGCACGCAAGGATAGCGCAGAACGGCTCATGGGGACTCTGGCAGGGGAATTTGCCGGAGTCCCTATTTACTGCTCAGCCGTTCCTTGATCCGTGCGCTGAGGGCTGCCATGTCGGTGCGGCCTTGGGCCTTCGCTTTGGCGGCCGCCATCACCTTGCCCATGTCCTTCATGGAGCTCGCGCCGGTTGCGCGCACGGCCTCGTCGATGAGTGCGGTGACCTCGGCCCCGGAGAGTTGCGCGGGCAGGTAGCCCTGCACGATGGCGAGCTCCGCAGTCTCCTTGGCGACGAGATCTGCGCGTCCGCCGCTTTCGAACTGGGCGATCGACTCGCGCCGCTGCTTCACCATCTTCTCGAGCACCGCGAGCACCTGGGTGTCATCGAGCATCACGCGCTCGTCCACCTCGCGCTGCTTGATCGCTGCGAGAATCAGGCGAATCGTCGACAGCCGCTCGCGCTCGCCGGCGCGCAGCGCGCTCTTCATGTCATCGGTGATACGGTCTTTGAGAGTCATGGCACACCCGCAAGCTCGCAGGGGGCGCCAGAGGAGCTTGAGCGCAGCGAGCTCAGCGCTGCGCCCTGAGCATCGAGTCGCGCGACACCCGCTTCATGTGCCGCTTGATCGCGGCCGCCTTCTTGCGTTTCCGTTCCTGAGTCGGCTTCTCGTAGAATTCGCGCCGGCGCAGCTCGGTGAGAATGCCCGCCTTTTCACAGGCGCGCTTGAAACGCCGCAACGCGGCATCGAAATACTCGTTCTCGCGAACACGAACGCTCGGCATCGAAACCTCAAGCCATTGATTTGGCTGACTTTACGAACTGCCCCGACGGGATCGGGGCGGGGATTCTAAATAGCCGCGATGGAAAAGGCAAAGTGCGTACGGGTTCTCGCTCTCGAGTCCTCATGCGACGAGAGCGCCGCCGCCGTGCTCGATGAGCGCGAGGGCCTGCTCGCGCACGAGATCTACAGCCAGTTCGAGCTGCACCGGGGCTTCGGCGGGGTCGTCCCCGAGCTCGCCTCGCGCGACCACGTGCGGCGGCTGCTGCCGCTCGTGGCCGCCGTCCTGGAGCGCTCCGCGACCGGCCCCCGCGACCTTCGCGGGGTGGCCTACACCGCCGGCCCCGGCCTCGTCGGGGCACTCCTGACCGGAGCGGCGCTCGCGCGGAGCCTCGCCTACGCCTGGGGCATCCCGGCGCTCGGAGTGCACCATCTCGAGGGACACCTGCTCGCCGCGTTGCTCGAGCCGGAGCCGCCCCCCTTTCCGCACGTCGCGCTGCTCGTATCGGGGGGGCACACGCTGCTCACCGAGGTGCAGGCGATCGGGCGTTACCGGCTGCTCGGCGCGAGCCGCGACGATGCCGCCGGCGAGGCGTTCGACAAGACGGCGAAGCTGCTCGGCCTGCCCTACCCCGGCGGACCGCAGCTCGCACGGCTCGCCGAGGAGGGCAGACCGGGAGCGTTCGAGTTCCCGCGTCCCATGCTCGACCGTCCGGGGCTCGAGTTCAGCTTCTCCGGGCTCAAGACCGCGGTGCTGCACGCCATTCGCGGCAAGCCGCTCACCGAGACGCTCAAGAAGGATGTCGCCCGTGCCGTGCAGGAGGCCATCGTCGAGACGCTCACCGCTAAGGCGCTGCGCGCACTCGACTACACGGGCCTCGACGTGCTCGTGATCTGCGGCGGCGTCGGTGCCAATCGGCGGCTGCGCGAGCGCCTCTCGGGCGCGGTCGCGGCGCGCGGCGGCCGCCTCTACTATCCGCGCCTCGAATTCTGCACGGACAACGCCGCCATGATCGCCGTGGCCGGCCTCGCGCGGCTCAAGGCGGGCGAGCACGACGAGCTCGCGATCCGCGCCCGCGTGGACTGGCCCCTCGAGTCGCTACGGCCGGTGGGTGCATGAACCGCAGCACCCCGAGCGATCGCATTTTTCTGCGCGGTCTGTCGATCGAATGCATCATCGGCTTCATCGAGTGGGAACGGCGCCTCAAGCAGACGGTGGTGATCGATCTGGAGCTTCCCGTCGATGGCCGCCGCGCAGCGCTCACGGACGAGGTCGGAGCGACGCTCGACTACAAGCGCGTCGCCAAGCGGGTGATCGCCTTCGTGGGGGCTTCGCAGTTCAAGCTGGTCGAGACGCTGGCGCATCGCACGGCGCTCCTCATTCTGGAGGAGTTCGCGCTGCCCTGGGTGCGCATCAGCCTCAACAAGCCCGGTGCGGTGCGCAGCTCCCGCGACGTGGGTGTGACGCTCGAGCGCACCCAGGCGGACCTCAAGACGGGGCGCCCGCCCGACCTGCCGTCCCACGAGGATTGAGATGCCCGAGGTCTATGTCGCCGCGGGCAGCAATATCGACCCCGAGCGGCGGCTGGCCCGGGCGGCGGCCGAGCTCGAGGCGAGCTTCGCTCCGGTGCGCTTCTCGCCGTGGTACCGCAACCGTGCGCTCGGGTTCTCAGGTGCGGACTTCATCAACTTCGTGGCGGCCTTCGGCACGGTCTGGCCCGTGCGCGCAGTGCTGGCGCGGTTGCGCGCGATCGAGGCGCTGTGCGGACGAGCGCGCGAGGATCCGAAATGGGCGCCGCGCGCGATGGATCTGGACATCCTGCTCTACGGGGAGCTCATCTGCCAGGAGCCCGCGCTCACGCTGCCGCGGCCCGATCTGCTCGTGCGGGCCTACATGCTCGGCCCGCTCGCCGACCTCGCTCCGCAGCTCCTGCATCCGACCGCGGGCACGACGATCGGGGAGCTCTGGAGTCGATTCGACCGGGCGAGCCATCCTCTGGAGCGGATCGAGCCGGTCTTCACCAGCCGAGGCTGCGACCCCCGTCCACCGCGAGAATCTGGCCGGTGACGTACGGGGCGTCCTGCGCAAAGAAAAGCACCGCCCGCGCGACATCGAGCGCGGATCCGGCGCGTTTGAGCAGCGTGCGCGAGATGATCTGCTCCTTCAGCCCGGGGTCGAGCGGCTCCGGCCACATCACCGGGCCCGGCGCCACCGCGTTGACGCGCACCTCGGGGGCGAGCTCGCGCGCGAGCGCGCGGGTGAGGGCGATGAGGCCCGCCTTGGCGATGCTGTATACGGCGTACTCGCGCAGGGGCCGCACGCCGTGGATGTCCACGAGATTGACGATGAGGCCGCGCGAGGCCTCAAGCGCGGGGGCCGCGGCTTGCGCGAGGAACAGCGGCGCCTTGAGGTTCGTGCCGAGGAGATTATCCCACTGCCGCTCCTCGATTCGGCCGAGCGGCGTGGGGAAGAAGCTCGAGGCATTGTTGACGAGAACATCGAGTCTGCCGAACGCTGCGGCGGCCTCGGCCGCGAGCGGCGCGAGCCGGCCGGTCTCGAGGAGGTCGGCCTGCAATGTGACCACCGAGCGCGGGCGGCTCGCATTGAGGCTCGCGGCGAGGGTCTCGGCCGCATCGCGCGAGCTGCGGTAATGCAGGACCAGATCGAGGCCGGCCCCATGCAGTGTGCGCGCGAGCTCTGCGCCGATGCGGCGCGCCGCTCCGGTGATGAGCGCCGCTTTGCCCTCGAGCGGCCGGGACTGCGATTGCGGCATAGACCGCGATTATGAGCCCATTCATGCCGCTCTCGACGCTTCCACCCCTCACGGCGGAGGAGCGCGAGCATTCCGCCCACCTCGAGGCGCTGATCCGCCGGCGCATCGCGGAGGCGGGTGGCTGGATCGACTTCGAGACGTTCATGGACCTCGCGCTCTATGCGCCGGGTCTCGGGTATTACAGCGCCGGGAGCGCCAAGCTCGGTCCCGCAGGCGATTTCGTGACCTCCCCGGAGCTCGGCGAGCTCTTCAGTGCCTGCGTCGCACGCCAGTGCGCCGAGATCCTCGCCGGGCTCGAGGGCGGCGAGATCCTCGAGTTCGGCGGGGGCACCGGGCGCATGGCCGCCACGGTGCTGTGCGCTCTCGAGCGCCTCGGCGCCTTGCCCGAGCGCTACGCGATCCTCGAGGTGAGTGCGGACTTGAGGGCGCGGCAGCAGGAGCTCGTGAGGACACTCCAAGCGCCGCTCGCCGAGCGAGTGGTCTGGCTCGAGCGCTGGCCGCAACATCCCCTGCGCGGGGTGATGCTCGCGAACGAGGTGCTCGATGCGCTCGCGTGCCAGCGCTTCCGTGTGGGAGCCGAGCGGATCGGCGCACTCGGCGTCGGCATCGGCGCGGACGGTGCGCTCGCAGAACTCGAGCGGCCGGCCGGCGAGCGATTGCGGGCGGCCTGCGGGGCGCTGCTCGACTCGCTCCCGCAATCCCTGCCCGAGGGGTATCGCTCGGAGATCTGCTTGCGGCTTCCGCCATGGATCGCGGGGGTCGCAGACCGGCTCGAGCGCGGCGCGCTGCTCGTCTTCGACTACGGACTGCCGCGCGCCCAGTACTACCATCCCGAGCGGCGCACGGGCACGCTGCGCGCACATTTCCGGCATCGCGCGCACGAGGATCCGCTCACGCGCCTCGGCCTGCAGGACATCACGGCGTGGGTCGACTTCACGCGGGTGGCGGAGGCTGCCGATGCGGCGCGGCTCGAGGTGCTCGGCTTTGCCACGCAGGCCGCCTTCCTCCTCGGCACGGGCATCGAGGAACTCCTTGCCGGCGCCCTCGATCAGAAGGAGCGCGCCCGGTTGGCGGGCGAAGCACGCCGGCTGCTGTTGCCCGGAGAGATGGGCGAGGCATTCAAGGTGATGGCTCTCGGGCGGGGATGCTCCGAGCGGCTGCGCGGCTTCGCGCATCAGGACCTGCGCGCAACGCTGTAGCGCGGGACGCTCTGCTCAGGAATGCTTCGCTGGATACGACGCCTTGAAAGCCTCGAGTACCGCGAGGCGCTTGCGGCGAATGCTCGCGCCCACGTTCGGTCCCTCGAGCCCGCGCCGCTCCTCCTCGCTGAGCGACACGCGCGCGGCCTGCGCCTGGGCGCGGCGCAGATACTCGGCTTGCGGATACGGCCGGTCCTCGAGCCCGGTGCGCCCGCGCGCATCGGCCTCGCAGGCGAGCAGCAGCTCCGCGAAGCGTTGTGGGCGGCGGAACGCGTCCGTGGTCTCGAGCAGCTTCAGCACGGTCGAGGGCTTGAGCTCGAGCGCGCGGTGCACGTTCGTGTGGTGCCGCGCCGCGAGGACGGCAAGCTCGTGGTGCTCGCTCGGGGTCTTCAGACGCTCGGCGAGCGCCTCGATGAGCGGCACGCCCGCCTCCTCGTGTCCGGGGTGGCTCGGCCAGCGCTCGTGCGGCGTGAGAGCCTTGCCGAGATCATGCACGAGCGCGGCGAAGCGCACCGCGGTCGAGGCGCCGGCGCGGGCCGCATGGCGCAACGCGAGCAGCACGTGAACGCCCGTGTCGATCTCGGGGTGCCAGCGCGCCGGCTGCGGGACCCCGAACAGGGCTTCGAGCTCGGGAAACAGCGGCGCCAGCGCGCCGCAGGATCTCAGCACCTCGAAGAACACCTCGGGGCGGGCCTCCCCGAGCGCGCGCTCGGTTTCCTGCCAGACTCGCTCCGCAACGAGCGCATGGACCTCCCCGGAGGCGACCATGCGGGCCATGAGAGCCGCCGTTTCTTCCGCGACCTTGAAACCGAGCGGTGCAAAGCGCGCCGCGAACCGGGCAACGCGCAGGATTCTCACCGGATCCTCGATGAAGGCATCGGAGACGTGGCGCAGCACGCGCGCATCGAGGTCGCGGCGTCCGCCGTAAGGATCGATCAGCTCTCCCGAGGCGCTCTCGGCCATCGCATTGATGGTCAGATCGCGGCGTCGCAGATCCTCCTCGAGCGTCACCGTGCGCGAGAACTCGGTCGTGAACCCACGGTATCCGGGGGCGACCTTGCGCTCGAGTCGGGCGAGCGCATATTCCTCGCGCGTCTCGGGATGGAGAAACACCGGGAACTCGCGTCCGACCGGGGTGAAGCCGCGCGCGATGAGCTCGGCGGGCTCGGAGCCGATGACGACCCAGTCGCGTTCGCGCACGGGCCGCCCGAGCAAGCGGTCACGGACTGCCCCGCCCACCAAGTACACTTGCATGTTCCCATGTTAACCGAGAGCCGGCCGCGCATAGCCGCCCGGAGGGGCGAGGGATGCTGTCTGCGCTGAGTTGGGCGCAGGCGTGCAGCCGTGCGCGGCCCGCGCTGGCGGCCCTCGTTGCCGCGCGGCTCGCGCTCGCGGGCATCCTTTGTCTGGCGCTGCCGGGCTGCTACCTGCTGCAGGCCGCACACGGTGAAGTGCGGGTCCTCGCGAAGCGCCGCCCGATCGACAAAGTGATCGCGGATCCGAAAACCCCGCAGCGGCTGCGGGCAACGCTCGAGCAGGTGCGCGCGGCGCGCAACTTCGCGACCCAGGTGCTCTATCTCCCGAACAACCGCAGCTACCGTACCTACGCGGACATCGGCCGCCCGTACGTCGTGTGGAACGTGGTCGCAGCCCCCGAGTTCTCGGTGGTGCCGAAGCACTGGTGTTTCCCGATCGTCGGCTGCGTCGCCTACCGCGGCTACTTCAGCGAGCGCAAGGCCCGAGCGTTCGCCGCGCAGCTCCGGGCGCACGGCTTCGATGTGTCGCTCGGCGGGGTTCCCGCCTACTCGACGCTCGGCCGATTCGCCGATCCGGTGATGAGCACGATGCTTCCGTACGGCAACATCGAGCTCGCCGGCATCATCTTTCACGAGCTCACACATCAGCTGCTGTACGTGCCCGGGGACTCCTCCTTCAACGAGGCGTTCGCCGTGACCGTCGAGCACGAGGGCGTCAGGCGCTGGCTGCTCCTTCAGGGGCGCCTCTCCGATCTGGCGCGCTACGAGGAGAGCGACCGGCGCGATCTCGAGTACGCGCGGCTGTTCCGCCGCTATCGCGCGGAGCTCGAGAAGCTCTACGCCTCGGGTCTTCCCCCCGATGCCATGCGCAGGCGCAAGCGCGCCGTCTTCGCGGCTCTCGCCGCCGACATGGCGAGGCTCGCAGCGAGCTCGAAGGGGCCTGCGCCCTATCAGGAGTGGCTCGACGAAGGACTCAACAATGCCGATCTCGCCTCGGTTGCGACCTACTACGATTGCGTACCGGGCTTCGAGCGGCTGCTGCGCGCGGACGAGGGCGACCTGAGGCGCTTCTACGCCGACGTGCGCGCGCTCGCGCGCGAGCCGACGGCCGAACGCGATGCGGCCGTTTGTAGCGCGAGTACCCCGCCGCTCTCAGCGCTCGCCGGCACGCATGCGCTCCAGGCGCGCCGGTTCTGACAGCTCGCCGAGGTAGGTCGGCACGATCGCGGCAAAGCGTTGCGGCTCGATCCCGAGCCGCGCGAAGCCGTTCTCGCGGCAGAGGCTGTCGATGGTGAGGGACCTGAAGTTATCGAGCGAGAAGGGTTTGCCCGGTACCAGGCCGAGCGCGAGGCCCTGCAGGCGCGCAAGGAAATCGGGCAAGCGCACGATGTGACAGGGAATGCGTGCGGCGGCCGCCGCGGCACGCACCAGCTCCTCGAGCGTCAGCACGTCCGGGCCGCAAAGCTCGAGCGTCTGTCCGAAGGTCGCACGGTCGGCCAACGCGCTCACGAAGGCGGCTGCGACATCCTCGACGTACACCGGCGCGAACCGCGCGCGCGCCCGGGCGAGCGGCAGGATCCCGGCCGAGAGGCGCAGCAGCCGCACGAAGCGCTGGGTGAGGGAGTCCCGCGGACCGAAGATCACGGAGGGACGGAAGATCGTGTATTCGAGCGATGGCGCGCCGGCCTTCACGCGCTCCTCGCCCTCGCCCTTGCTGCGCAGATACCGGCTCGGCGCGTGCGCGGCATCGGCGCCGAGCGAGCTCATGTGCAGCAGGCGCGGCACCCGCGCCATGCGCGCTTCCTCGATGAGCCTGGCGAGCAGCTCCACGTGCACCCCGCTGAAGCGGGCGCCGCGCCGCTCGTTGAGGATACCGACGAGATTCACCACCGCGTCCATGCCGGTGAGCAGCTCCCCGAGCACCCGCGGGTCGTGAATATCCGCCGTGACGAGCTGCACGGTCGGCAGCACCGTGAGGTGCTGCCCGTGCGCGAGCACTCGGGTGGGAACCCGGACCCAGTGCCCCGCTGCGGCGAGCTGCGCGATGAGCTCGCTGCCGACGAAGCCCGTACCGCCGAGCACGCAGATGTTGAGTCGAGGCGCGGTGAACTGCACGGTCTGTTCAGTGCTCCGGAGCCGGCTTGGGAGAGGGGCCGGGCGAGGCCGGGAGCTCCGCGATCACCGCATTCATGTGCTGCAGCTTGCCGTCGCGCAGCACCGCGAGCTCCGCCTTCTGGCCCACGCGCAGCACACTGAGCGCGTTGCGCAGATCGGTCGGGGTCTTGACCGGGGTGCCGTTGATCGAGGTGATGATGTCGCCCACTTTGACCCCGGCGCGCGCGGCGGCCGAGCCCTCGATCACCTGCGTGACGAACGCGCCCTGGGCCTTCGCGAGCCCGTAGACCTGCGCGACGTCGGAGCCGACGGCGTAAGAGGTGACCCCCAGCATGCCGCGCCTCACCGTCCCGTAGCGGATGAGCTGCTCCATGATGCTGCGAGCCATGTTGACCGGAATGGCGAAGCCGATGCCGATATTCCCGCCGGTGCGCGACAGGATCTCGGTATTGATCCCGATCAACTCGCCGCGCAGATTGACCAGGGCGCCGCCGGAGTTTCCGGGGTTGATCGAGGCGTCGGTCTGGATGAAGTCCTGATAGTCGTCCGCGCTGACGTTCGTGCGGCCGAGGCCACTCACGATGCCGGAGGTGACGGTATTGTGCAGGCCGAAGGGGTTGCCGATCGCCACGACGAAGTCGCCCACCTCGACTTTCGAGGAGTCCCCGAGGGCGATCTGCGTGAGCCCGGCCGCGCTGACTTTGAGCACCGCGAGATCCGAGGGCTCGTCACTGCCCACGATGGTCGCTTTCAGATCGCGCCCATCCTGCAGGGTGATCGTGATCTCGGTGGCGTTCTCCACCACGTGTGCATTGGTGAGGATGTAGCCCCGGCGGGCATCGAAGATGACGCCCGAGCCGGCGCTTTGAAACGGCCGTTCGCGCGAATTGCCGTTCGGCGGCACATCGAAGAAGAAGCGGCGAAAGAGCGGATCGTCGAGCTCGGAATTCTGCGAGTTGTGCTCCTTGATCGTGCCGCGGGTCGCGACGCTGACGATGGCGGGGGAGATCCGCTTGACGAGCGGCGCGAGCGAGGGCAGACGCGTCGCGCCGATCGCGGCCGGCAAGCTCGTCGAGGCCGGCACGGCCGGTGCGCACAGCGTTGCGAGCGCGGCGAGGGCTATGGCGAAGCGAGGCATGGACGCTCCCGTGAGGACCAGCCGCATTGTAATGCGCGCGTTGATGAGGCCGAGCGCGACTGTCGCAATGCGATGGGAAGCACGACCCGGGCCGGAGCCTGTGCAGTGATCGGGGGAGAGCCTGTGCAGAAGCTGTGTAGGAGCTGCGCACGGGCTGTGGGCGTCAGACACAATATCTTGAGGTGTAGCTGGACCGCCGTCGTAGGGGAGCGCAGAACTTTTTTTCGAGCGAACAGAGCCGATAATCTCATAGACGATTGATTTTAAAAGACTTATTTTAGCTTTTTCCGGGCGCTCGAAATCTTGACGGTTCTATTGCGCCTCATTAGGCTCCATGTCCCGAAACACAAGATCTTGTGTCGCGCAAGACGATCGAGATCGCGGTTCGGGGAGGTTTCAGGGGGAGCGGCCGTCTGACAGCGGCCGTGCAATGGGTCGGTTTCGTTAGCATCCGCTCGCGGAACGGCCCCGTTTTCCCCTGTGATCCGTTAGACGGTTTGCAAGAACGGAGCGTCTCGGATTCATGAACACCGTCGTCAAAATCGACCCGCAGGAAATCGACAGCGTCCCCTTCCAGGAGGCCTCGCTCGATATCTGGGACAAGAAGTATCGGCTGACGGCCAAGGACGGAGCGCCCATCGACAAGACGATGGACGATACGTACAAGCGGGTCGCGCGCGCGCTCGCCGAGGTCGAGCCGGCCGAGGTGCGCGAGCACTGGTACGAGCAGTTTCTGTGGGCGTTGCGCCGCGGGGCCATTCCGGCCGGGCGGGTGATCTCCAATGCAGGCGCGCTGGAGCACAAGCCCGCCACCTCGACGATCAACTGCACCGTCTCGGGAACCATCCGCGATTCGATGGACGACATCCTGCGCAAGGTGCACGAGGCGGGGCTGACGCTCAAGGCCGGCTGCGGCATCGGCTACGAGCACTCGACGTTGCGCCCGCGTGGCGCGTACGTGTCGGGCGCCGGGGCGTACACCTCCGGACCGCTCTCGTTCATGGATATCTTCGACAAGATGTGCTTCACCGTCTCCTCCGCCGGCGGGCGCCGCGGCGCGCAGATGGGCACGTTCGATGTGGGCCACCCGGACGTGATGGAGTTCATTCGCGCCAAGCGCGAGAGCGGGCGGCTGCGTCAGTTCAATCTGTCGCTGCTGATCACGGATGAGTTCATGGCGGCCGTGCGGGAGAATCGCGACTGGCAGCTGGCATTCCCGATCGGTCTGAAGGAATACGAAGCCGAGCGGCCCGATCTGACCGATGCCTCGAAATTCGTCTGGCGCGAGTGGTCCGTGCACGACGGCTATGTCGTGAACGAAGAAGGCCTGGTCGCCTGCAGGATCTACAAGACCCTGCCCGCGCGTCGCATGTGGGACGTCATCATGACGTCCACCTACGATTTCGCCGAGCCCGGCTTCATCCTCATCGACCGCGTCAATGAGATGAACAACAACTGGTGGTGCGAGAACATCCGCGCGACCAACCCGTGCGTCACGGCCGACACGCGCCTGGCGACTCAGTTCGGCATGGTGCGCATCGGGGACCTGTACGACGCGCGTGTCGATATCCAAGCCACTGTTGACGGTCGCGCTCTCGGGCAAGGCCCCGGCGTGACCGTGCGGCCGGCGGTGCCCGCGTTCATGACGGCGCCTTCGGCCGACGTCTACCGCGTGACGACCGAGGCCGGTTACGAGATCAAAGCCACCGAGTGGCACGACTTCTACACCACGCGGGGCAAGATCAAGCTCAGGGACTTGAAGCCCGGCGATGAGCTGCTCGTTCAATCGGGCAAGGGGCAGTTCGGCGGCTGCGGCAACGCCGAGCTCGGCGTGGTGCTCGGCCTGCTCACCGGTGATGGGCACTTCACGAATCGCGGTAAGGGACAGCGAGCAGCCGTCGTCAACCTCCGGGGCGCCGACCGGCAGTATGCAGATCAGGTGGTCGGCTATATCAACTCGCTGATCGAGGGCTATTCGCTGCGCGCGCGGCGCTATCGGGTGAGTGCGGTCGAGGCGCCGGCGCGCAACCTCCTGATGATCCGCCCGGTGATCCTCACTCGCGTGCTCACCGAGTTCTTCGGATCCACCGCGCAATGCAAGACGCAGGTGCCGGAGATCATCTGGCGAGGCAACGAGGCGTGCGTCAAAGGCTATCTTCGCGGGCTGTTTCAATCCGACGGCACGGTCAACGTCTCGGGCCATGGGGGAACGAGCTGCTCCGTGCGTCTCGCATCGAGTGAGCCGTCGCTGCTCAAGGACGTGCAGATTCTGCTCGCGAACTTCGGCGTCTTGTGCCGAATTCTGCAGCGGCGACCTGCGGGGCAGCGGCTCCTGCCCGATGGCCGAGGCGGCAAACGGCCGTTTGATTGCAAGGCGGATTACGAGCTCATCATCGACGGCGAATCGCGTGAACGCTTCATGGCCGAGATCGGATTCATCTCGGACGCCAAGAACGGCAAGTACCAGCACTGGGTCGATGGCAAGCTCCTCAGGAAGCCGCAGCGGTTCGTGAGCCGCATCGCCGCGATCACCTACGCGGGTAAGGAGGCCGTGTTCGATACGACTCAGGAAGATTCAAACACCGTCATTTTTAACGGTCTTGTGACAGGGCAATGCGGAGAGCAGCCATTGCCGCCCTACGGCAGCTGCCTGCTGGGCTCGGTCAACCTCACGCGCTTCGTGCGCCATCCGTTCACGGAATTCGCCGAGTTCGACTGGACCGAGTATCGCGCCGTGGTGAAGGTCTTCACGCGCATGCTCGATGACGTCGTCGAGGTCAACGGGCTGCCGCTCGAGAAGCAGCGCGAGGAGATCCTGCGCAAGCGCCGTCACGGAATGGGATTCCTCGGGCTCGGGAGCACCCTGACGCTGCTCGGCATGAAATACGGCTCGCCGGAGTCGGTGAAGTTCACCGAGGACATCTCGCGCGAGATGGCGGTCGCAGGCTGGGAGGCGGCCCTCGAGCTTGCGCGCGAGAAGGGCCCGGCGCCGATCATGAAGGAGGAATTCACGGTCACGCGGGAGATGCTGCGCAAGCGGCCGGAGATGATGCGGGACGGCTGGAAGCCCGGCGCGAAGGTGCCGGGCCGCCTGCTGCATGCCCGCTACAGCCGCTACATGCAGCGCGTCGCCGCGGTCGTGCCGCAGCTGGTGCACGAGCTCGCCGAAGTGGGTGCGCGCTTCACGCATCACACCTCGATTGCCCCGACCGGCACCATCTCCCTGTCGCTCGCCAACAATGCCTCGAACGGCATCGAGCCGTCGTTCGCGCACCACTACTTTCGCAACGTCATCCGCGAGGGCAAGAAGACGAAGGAGAAGATCGACGTCTACTCGTTCGAGCTGCTCGCCTTTCGCGAGCTCGTGAACCCCAAAGCCAGGCCGAGC
>JASHUC010000509.1 GCA_030040235.1 Gammaproteobacteria bacterium
TACGTGTGCTTGCGAAGTGCGGTCGAGCACTTGAAGCCCGCGCGCGTGAACTTCTACTGCCAGTACGAGCCGCGGGGACCCTGGTGGTCGCTCACGCGCGAGCTGGTCGAGGTGGTCAACATCAAGGCGCCGCGCGCCATCTATGGGAACCCGGTGCTTCACTATGCGCAGCGCGCCGATATCGTCAGGCTCGAGAAGCTGATCGAGCACGGCGGGATATACCTCGACGCCGACGTCTTCGTGCATCGCGACTTCGGCGAGCTGCTCGAGCACCACGTCGTGTACGGCATGGAGGGCAAGGATCTCGCACAGGGCCTTTGCAACGCGGTCATTCTCGCCGAGCCCGGTGCGCCGTTCCTGCGCCGGTGCCACGAGCAGTACCGATCCTTCCGTTCGAAGGGAACCGACGAATTCTGGGTCGAGCACTCCGTGCTTCTCCCGGCGCAGCTGGCACGGCAGTTCCCGCAGGAGCTGCACGTCCTGCCGCAGGACGCGTTCTTCTGGCCGAGCTGGGATCGCGAGGGGATGCGGCTGATGTTTGATTCCCCCGAGCCGCTGCCGCGGCCGGAGGCCTATGCCACTCATCTGTGGGAGAACAACGCGTGGGAGCAGTATCTCAAAGGTCTTCTCCCCGGGGCGGTTCGCAACAAGGACAGCAACTTCCACCGCTGGGCGCGGCCGTATCTCGAGTCCCTGCCCGATGACTACGGCTCTCCCTCGCTCGTCGAGTCGGTGCGCCGCAGCGTGCGAGCGGCGGTGGGCCGGCAGCTGCCGCCGGTCCTTCGGGAGCGCATCAAGCGGATGCTCGCGCCGTGACCGGCGTGAGTCAGTGTGAGCTCGGACCCTTGTACTCGATCAGGCGCGCGGCGCGACCGAGCAGCCGGTCGCGATGAAAGCCGAGGAGACCCAGAAACTGGGGTAGCTTGCCGAGCATCAACAAGACTCCCGATGCCCGGGCCACCTCCGGGCGCAGCCCCTGCCGTCTTCGCCGTCGCGCAATGCGCGCCATGTTGAGCGGCCAGGCGAGGAGCAGCACGAGAACCGCGAGCCACCAGCGCGCGCTCAGGGTGATGGCGAGCGCGGCCGCGACGAGGAGCAGCGAGGGCATCGCGCCACCCCAGACCACGATGCCACGCACCGTCCTCGGCCAGTTGGGGTCGCGCGCATCGGGGTGCAGAAAGGCCATCTCCCCGAAGCCATGCCCCGAGCGGCGTGCGCGGCTCCACCACTGCGAGAAGCGGATGATGGCGGCATCGTGCAGCCCCATCTCGGCATCGATCCGGCGCAGCCGCCAGCCTCGCTTGCGCAGGCGCATCGCAAGCTCGGTGTCTTCCCCCGCGATCATCACGGAGTTGTAGAAGTTCACCTCGGCGAGGGCCGCCAAGCGAAACATCGCCGGCCCGCCCACCACGGGGGACTCCCCGACGGGAACGTTCCATTCGTCATCGCAGAGCGCGTTGTAGATCGAGCGCTCGGGGTAGCGCTCGCGCAAGCGTCCGAAAACGGCAGCGAGCTGCGGGTCGTTGCGCAGCACCGCGAGTGCCGATTCGATCCAGCCCGGCTGCATCTCGCAGTCGCCATCGAGCATCTGCGCAAATTCGAGGTCGGGCTGGCTCGCGAGCAGCTGCGCAATCCCCGCATTGCGGGCCCGCGCGGCGGTGAATGGCGGCGGCACGGCGAGCTCGACGATATCGATGCCCTCGGTCCTGGCGAGCTCGACGCTGCCGTCGGTCGAGCCCGAGTCCACGTAGACGCGCCTCGGGATGCTGCGGGTCGAGGCGAAACAGCGCGCCAGCCGCTCGCCTTCGTTGCGGCCGATCACGACCAGACCGAGCGCGTGCAAGGAGGACATGCGCGCGGCCTCAACCGCTCCGCAGCGCCCGCAACGCGCAGCGCGCCGGCGGAATTTCCCGGTTCCGTCGCCAGAGCACGCTGTGCCGGATCAGATCGCGAAGAAAATGCGGTACTCCGGTCCCGGCTCGTCCGAGTGCAACGCGCTTGCAAGATCCCAGCGCGTGGGCAAGCACCGCCACGAGATCCACCAGAATGGCATGCCGTATCCCGAATGTTGCGGCGAAGTACCGTCGCCGCGACTCGAACCAGTAGCCGGGCAGGCGCGCGGGCCGCTCGCGCCAGTCGGCAATGCTCGTGCTCTGCCCGATGATGTGCATCACGCGGCTCTCGGGCACGTACCAGGTGGCAAAACCCGCCCCTCGGGCGCGCCGGCAGAAGTCGGTCTCCTCGAAGTACAGGAAGTAGTTCTCATCGAGTCCGCCGATGGCCTCGAGGACCTTCGGGCGAATCAACATGGATGCCCCGGAGATCCAATCGACCGGCTCGGCCATGCGCGACATCCGCCGCGGAACCACCCAGGGGCCGAGCAGCCGCGTGATGAGGCCGAACTTCAGCCCCGCATCGAGCTCGCTCGCAAGCGTCGGGAATCGAAACGCCAGGGGCCACTCGCGACCGTCCGGAGTCTCGAAGCTGCTCCCGGCGATACCGGCTTCGGGATGGGCTTCGAGGAAGCGAACCAGGGTCCCGATCGCACCGGGCCGGACCTCGGTATCCGGGTTCAGCAGCTGCACGTAGGCCGGTGGAGCGGCGCGGCAGGCGTGCTCGATGCCGAGATTATTCCCGTACGCGAATCCGCCGTTGCGCGGCGCGGCGAGCAGGCTCACCCACGAGCTCCACCCGCAGGTGCGGACCGCGTCCTCGAGGGCAGGGAGGTCGCCCGAGGCGTTGTCCACCACTACGGCGCGGATCGTGACACCGGGTGTCGCGCGTCGCTCTCGCTCGATGGAGCGAAGGCACGCGACCGTGAGCTCGGCACAGCGATAGCTGACGATCACGACCGCGACATCAAGCTTGGACATAAGAGGAGCGCTCGAGCGGGCACGGACATCCCGCCCGCGCAAAGTATAGCCAAGCATTTCGAGGAGCAATGTCGGGCGGGAGCTCGGTCATGGTGGTGCCGCTTTAAGTCATATAATCTGCGCCTCGCTGTAGCTCTGTGCGATCGCGGTGATAGACTGCCGAACCTTTGCGAGACATCGGGGGGCAATGAGCGCTGATCCGATCGTTGCGCGGCCTTCGGAGTCGGGGGGCGGCGTAGACGAGGCGCTGTACTTCTCGTCGGGGAACTTAAGACTGTTCGGCTGGCTGCATCGGCCTGCTCCCAGCTCGGCCGCCCGTACGGGTCTCGTCATCTGCAAGCCCTTTGGATACGAGGGCGTCTGCTCTCATCGTAGCGTGCGGGCGTTCGCCAGAGCGGCGGCCGCCATCGGCATTCCCGCGCTGCGGTTCGACTACACCGCCACCGGCGATTCCGAAGACACCGAGGCGCCCTTCGACCAGATCGCAGCGTGGTCGCGCGACGTCGTGGCCGCCGTTGCCGAGCTCAAGCAACGTACGGGCGTCGACCGTGTGTGCCTTCTGGGATTCCGACTCGGTGCTCTGCTTGCAACGCTTGCGGCCCGTGACTGCCCGAGCGTAGAGGCGCTGGTGCTCATCGCTCCCGTGGTGAGCGGGTCCGCTTACCTGCGCGAGTTGAGCGTCGCTCGGCTCGCGAGCGCGCTTGCGAACGGCTCGGAAGCCGAGCAATCGCAAGACACGGCTGCAGGGAGTGCGCTCAGCACGGATGGCGCACTGGAGGCGAGTGGCTTTTGGATCTCTGCCCCCACCGTCGCCGCTCTCTCGCGCCTCGACTCGAGTGCCCTCGAGGCGCCGCCGGCCAGCGACATTCTGGTCATCGACCGCGACGATTTGCCGACCGCGCGGAGCTGGATCGAGAGCCTCTCGAAGAAGGGGGGCGTCCGCACCCGCTATGTCCAGCTGCCGGGCTTCATCGAGATGGCGATGCGGGCACCCCAGTTCGCGGCGGTGCCGCAGGCGATGATCGAGGCGACGCGGGAGTGGCTGCTGCGCCTTCGCTCGCCGGCGGAGGTCTCCGCGCAGCCGCCGTGCCCGAGTCAGACTCCCCGTGAGTGCACGACCGACAGCGCCGCGGTGCTGCAGCTGCCGGGCGATCTTCCGGGAGAGGGCACGCTGATCACCGAGCGCCCGCTGGTGTTCGGCGCGCAAGCGCCGGTGTTCGGCATCGTTGCCGAACCGCGCCCGGGAGAGCCCCGCAAAAGAGCCGTCATCCTGCTCAACGTCGCCGCCGATTACCACATCGGGGCGAGCCGGATGTACGTCACCCTCGCGCGCCGCTGGGCGCGGCGAGGATACATCGTATTACGCATGGACCTCGCCGGGCTCGGGGACAGCGACGCTCGAGCCGGCTGTGCGGAGAATGAGGTCTTTCCGCCGGCGGCGCTCGATGACGTACGGTCCGCGATAGAGCTCGTGCGCAGCCGCTATGGAGCGGGTGACGTGACCCTCGCCGGGCTGTGCTCCGGCGCCTACCACGCCCTGCGAGCGGCAATCGCCGGAATGCCTGTCAATCGCATCCTGATGGTCAACCCGCAAAACTTCTTCTGGAAGGAGGGGATGAATCTCGAGGATCTGCAGGTCGCCGAAGTCGTGCGCAATCCAAACGTCTATCGCGAGCGCGTGCTGTCGATGTGGGCCTGGCGAAGGCTGCTCACCGGGGAGGTGAATGTCTGGCGCATCGTGAAGATCTACGTGTGGCGGTTTCTGCTCGCGCTGGAGTCAGGCCTGCGGGATTGGGCTCGCGATCTTCACATTCCTCTGCCGCGCGACCTCGGACGAGAGCTCGAAGCTCTGGTGCGCCGCGGCGTGAGCGTCGTTTTTGTGTTCTCGCGCGGCGATCCCGGCATCGAGCTGCTGAGGCTCCAGGGAGGATCGGTCGTCAGGCGATTGGGCGACCGATGCCGCATTC
>JASHUC010000510.1 GCA_030040235.1 Gammaproteobacteria bacterium
ACCGGGGGAAGATGCGATTGGTCCAGGCCACGAGCTCAGGAGCCGAGCGAAAGTTGCGCGTGAGTGCGAGCGGCTGCAGAGGAACCCTGCCGATACCGCGCCCGCGGGCCCGCAGGAACAGCCCCACCTCCGCTTCGCGAAACTGGTAGACCGACTGCATCGGGTCACCCACCACGAAGAGCGTGCGCCCGTCGCCCTCTTCCCAGCCGGCCGTGAGTGCCTCGAGCAGCTGAATCTGCTCGATCGAGGTGTCCTGGAACTCATCGACCAGGATGTGGCGGGTATCGGCGCCCAGCCGCAGCGCGAGGTCGCTCGGCGCCCCCTCCGCCGTGAGCGCCTGTCGAGCCGCGGCAGCCACCGCCGTGTGATCCACGCGCCCGCGCTCCTCAAACAGCACCCCAAGCTCACTCGCCGCGAGGCGCAGCACGCGTGAGAGCGCCGTGAGCCCACGCGCATCCTCCGGGCTGAGCTCGGCGGGAGGGAGCCGTGCGAGCTCGATCAGCAGTTCGCGCGCTCCGCGCACCCCCGCCAGCATGGAAAGCCAGCGCGCCGCCTCTTCCTTGAGCGGCTTGTCCTCCGTGGGGAACCCCTCGCGCAGCGTCAGCGCCCTGCGCCAGGCGCCCTGATGCGTGAGCGCTAGGTGCGCAAGCGCCTGCCAGTGCCGCAGCGTCAATGCCTCGCCGCGGGATGGGTGCAGAAAGGCCGTCCAGGGCGCCTGCGGCGAACGAGCCGCTTGCTCACGCCTGCGGGCTGCCTGCTGCGCAAGTCTTGCGCCCTGCTCCACCAGCGCGGCCGGTATCAGCGCGCTCGCCTCGCTCATGCGCTCGGCGACGATCGCGCGCAGGCTCGCCTCTACCCGGGCGCACAGATCGACATCCAGCGGGGGATCGTGACCCGCGGGGCGCCGCGGTGAGGCGTTCTGCAGCAAGCGGGGCAGCCAGTGTGCGCGCGCTTGCAGCATCTCGGCGAGCAGCCGCTCGAAACGCCCGAAATCATTGTCGAGCCTCTCGAAGAGGAGTTCCGCATCCCGGCGCAGCGCCGCCTCGCTCTGCGCATCCATGAGCGCACGCCGGGCCGCCGCGCGGTAGATCGTCTGCGGCCGATCGGTGAGCGCCATCTCACCGGCGCCGCGCGCGGCCAGCGGCAGTCGCATCGCAACGGATCGGTTGAGCGCATCGATCGTCTGGATGCGCAGCCGGCCGGGATTGGCCTCGAGCGCCCAACCGAGTCTCGCCGACCGCTCGTTCGCCGCATGCGCCAGAGCCCGAAGCCGCTCGCCGTGTTCGCCGAGCCCCGGATCCTCGCCCTCTGCCGCGCGCAGGGCCTTGACCACACGCTCGCGCATTTCCCCGGCCGCCTTGCGCGTGAAGGTGATCGCGAGAATCTGCTCCGGCTCGTCCACACTCGCGAGCAGGCGCAGGAAGCGCTGCACGAGCACGCTCGTCTTGCCGGAGCCGGCCGGCGCCTCGAGCGCGATCGAGCGCTGCGGGTCGAGCGCCAGCTCGCGCGCGGCGGCATCCGAGTCGATCGAGGCCTCAGAGCGCTGCATCGCGGGACGCCTCGACTTGGGCGATGCGACAGAAGGCCTGCAGATGACAGAATCGGCAGGCGCCTTCGGCCGGATCCACTGCGGCCGCGCCGCTCAGAAACTGCCGCGCTAGCCGCTCGAGCACCGCACGCCAGCGCGCGATCTGCGCGTGCCAGGCATCTTGCAGCGCCTCGACGCGCGGAAGCCGTCCGGGCCGGTCAGACAGTCCCCGGTACGTGACGCGCCCGGCGGCGAGGTGAGCCATCGCAACCGCAACGACGTCTTCCCCCGTCGCCAGCAGGTACGCGGGCAACTGGGGATCCCCGATGCGATCGGCGAGCCAGTCGAGCGTGCCCGGTTTGCCGCTCTTGTAATCGAAGATGATGCGCGCGCCGTCCTCGAGCTCGTCGATCCGATCGATGCGCAGGTCGAGCACCGCCCCTGCAAGCTCGAGCCTCTTTCTGAGCTCCAGGGCGCTCACGCGAAAAGCTGAGCGCTGCCGCTCGAGGGTGGCGAGCTCCGCGAGCAGCCGCACGGCCCGCGCCTCCTCCCGGCGGTACGCCGCGGCCGTCGCGCTCTGCGTCGGCGGCGGCACGAGGTGCGGTGCGGTCCAGGTCTCCCGCGCCGCCTGCGCGACACACGCCTCGATCAGCCCGTCGAGCTTCCCCGCACGCTGCGCGGCGTCCAGAGCGCTCGAATCGTGCAGCCGCCGCCAGAGCGACTCGAGAGCGCGGTGCAGAAAGACGCCGCGGTTGCGCGGATCGATACCCGGGCGGGGCGTGCCGAGGGGAGCGCACGACAGTCGCAACTCCGCGTAGGCACGAAACGGGCAGCGGCTTTGATACTCGAGGGCCCGGGCGCCCCCGGGCAGCGGCTGGCCCGCGGGCCACGGATCGCCCGCCGCATCCTCGAACCACTCGATCTGCCGCACCCGGCGCAGGTGCTGGTCCAGCCGTTCGCGGCGCTCGGAGGGGCGCCACGGCTGCGCGTCCGGCAGCTCAGACAGAAGCGCC
>JASHUC010000511.1 GCA_030040235.1 Gammaproteobacteria bacterium
GGCGGCAAGCACGCGGACTCGAGCCTCGATTTCCAGGAGTTCATGCTCATGCCGCGCGGGGCGCCGAACTTCGCCGAAGCGCTGCGTTACGGCGTGGAAACCTTTCAGGCTCTCAAAGGACTGCTCCGCGAGCGGGGTCTCAGCACGGCGGTCGGAGACGAAGGCGGCTTTGCGCCCGCCCTGTCGCGGGGTAACGAGGAGGCCTGCGAGCTCATCGTCGCAGCGATCGAGCGCGCGGGCTACGAGCCGGGGGCCGACATCGTGATTGCGCTCGACCCTGCCGCAACTTCCTTTTTCGAGAAAGGTCGCTACCGCCTCGTCCGCAGTCACCAGGGCGATAAGACCTCCGGGGAGATGATCGGCCTGTACCGGAGGTGGTTGGACACCTACCCGATCGCCTCCCTCGAGGACGGACTGGCAGAGAACGACTGGGAGGGCTTCCGCGCCCTCACCGCGGAGCTCGGCGGCCGCATTCAAATCGTCGGCGACGACAACCTCGTCACCAATCCGATCTACATCCGGCGCGGCATCGCGGAACGCACCTGCAATGCCGCACTCATCAAGCTGAACCAGATCGGCACGGTGACCGAGACCATCGATGCCATCGAGCTCACCCGCAAGGCGGGCTGGGGCTACGTCATCTCGCATCGTTCGGGCGAGACGGAGGACACCTTCATGGCCGACTTCGCCGTCGCTATGGGCGGAGGACAGATCAAGACGGGCTCGCTGTGCCGCTCCGAGCGCATCGCCAAGTACAACCGGCTGCTCGAGATCGAGGCCGAGCTCGGGTCGGCGGCGCTGTTCGGCGCGTAGAAGACGCGGCCCTCCACGGACCGTCCCAGGCGACGGTACCTCCGTGGACGATGCAGGCGGAGCAGACCCTCGAACGCAAGTCAACCTTGCAAGCAACGGACCCGAGCGCTTCCAGGCGCGCTGGGCTCGGGTTCGTCCTCACGGTCGGCTTGCTGAGCCTCTTCGGAAAGACGCCCGTCGGGGCGGTTGGCCCGCTTCAGCGACGTCCGCCGAAGATCGAGAGCACATGCGTAAGCGGGTTGGTCGCGGGGCGTGCAACGGGATCCGTATCCTTTCGCGACCAGACGGTCTCCGGCCGGCACTGCAGGAGGAAGATCTTGCGTGTGTGCCAATCGATTGCCCATTCGATGTCCTGGGCGCGGCCGTAGTGGCGCTCGACCTGGCGAGCGACGGATCGAATCATCCGCAGCTCTTCATCGCTCAGACAGGGCGTGCCGCGTAGATCCCCTGCCACGGGAACCGTCTGGATACCGCCGCCTGCCGCCGGCACGTGCTGAACCGCCTTGTCCGATATCTGGCGGACGAGGATCTCATCGGTGACCTTGCTCATGATCCAACGATCCGGCGTCACCTCGCCGCCGACGACGGCCGAGCCGAGTCCCCACGCCCCCTCGACGGCAATCACCGAGGGGTCTCCAGTCGTGGGGCCGCGAGTGAACATGACGCCCGCGGTGCGCGCATCCACCATGACTTGCACGACCACGGCCATCGCGACGCCCTGTTCGGGGAGCCGGTGGTCGCGCCGGTAGCAGACCGCCTCGACCGAATAAAGGCTCGCCCAGCATGTGCGCACCTTCTGCAGGACCTCTCCCGCACCGTGGACCCACAGGAAGGTGTCCTGAAGTCCCGCAAAGCTCGCCTCCGTCGAATCCTCACCGATCGCCGAGGAGCGCACGGCGACCGCGGTCTCCATTTCCTTCCCACAAAGCGCCTCGTGCGCGGCCGCCACCTCGTCGAGCACGTCCTGCGGCAGGGGTGTTCTCTCCCAGAGCGCTCGAACGGCCTTCGACCACGAGGTGATGCAGTCGAGATCGTCCGAGCTCAGAGCCTCGACCTCCGCGCGTAGCGGCGCATCTCGCTCGAGCGTCTCGAGGAAGCGTTCGAACGCATCAGTCCTCACGACAAAGCCCGGCGGCACGGCGAGGCCGGCCCGCGTGAGCTCGCCGAGGCTTGCGCCCTTGCCGCCGACGTGGAGACGGTCTTCGAGCCCGACCTGGGCAAATGCGCTGATGTACTTGGGTGAGATCATCGTGCGCTTCCTGGTATGAGCGGGGCACGGGTCCATCCGGCAGCCCGTTCAGGAAATCGATTGACGAGCGGCGAGACCTCGCTGCACAGCTCCCGCGGCTGGCCCGAGGCCGCAATGGCGGAGCTGCACGCCCGTGGCCGGGCCGACCTCTTTGCCGGCTCGACCACGGGCCTCGGAACGATGACGTCGCATCGTTCCATGGCTTCAGTTCGTACGTGACTCGGGCACCGCGCGCAGCGGCAGCCGCGCCTCGCGTCCGTCGTCGTTGGGTTGGCCGCTCAGTCCGTGACCGATCACTTCCATCGCCGAAGTGATCGCGGCCAGAATCGAGGTGATGAGCCCCAGATAGCCGCCCGCAAGGGTGAAGCCGTGGATGCCGGTCCACTCCCCAATGGCGAGCGCGAGCAATGTCAGCCACAGCCCAAGCAGAAACAGCGTGCGCTGCAGCTCTGCTTTGAACGAGCCCAAAAAGACCCAGGCGAAGAACAGCGTCCAAACGAACCAATACCAGCCGGAGTAGCTGCCCGGCTCCGCCGCGCCCGCCTGCGAACCAAGGTGCCCGTACACATGGCTACCGGTCCAGAACAATGCGGACCCGCCGAAGAAGATGATGGAATCGAGCGAGCGTCCATGCACGAACGCGAGAATTCCCATGATGACGAGCAAGACGGCAAGCGCGGAGGAATTGGCCAAGCCGTGAGGATAGATCCGGTCGAACCACCCGGCGGTCGCCATGGAGACCATCCAGCCTGCCAGCGCCAGGCACATGAAGCCAACCGTAGCCGTCGAAGTTGATTGGTTAATCGTCGTACTGCTCATGGTTGAGGACTCCCATTCAGATGATGAGTTTCGTTGATGTTGATCGGCCTCTGCTCCGTGCGGCAGAGCGTCCACTCCGCTGATCGTGCTCGCACCGACAGCACTCACATCGGCTCAATGTGCGAGGCCTCGAGCACATTACCGCCCGGTGCCGCTCGAATGCGATCCCGGGCGCCCCCCCGACACGATCGCCCGCACGCGAGCTTCCAACCGGACTAGCGCCGTCCTGCTGCCGATCAGTCGCTCGCGGTGCACGGCGATTTGCTCGGGCGCATCCTGGCGCAGCGCGAGCGCGCCTTCGATGGCGGCCTGAAGCCCCGCGGCGGCGGCGGAAACTCGCGCCGCAACGTCGCAGCGGACATCCTCCACGCTCCGATTGAGTCGCCACTCGAAGTCCTTGCCGATTCGCCACGTATGCGCTTCGATCTGCCTGAACACGCTCGTCCCGGCACGACAGGTCATCCGATTCTCGAAGATCACTCTCGGGAACGCGGCGTCGCACAATATCCAACGCAAGCGAAGGGCCGTGGGTCTGCGCCAGAACCGGTATCGGAAAGCCGACGCTGTCACTCGAGGCGCAGCAGCGGCTGCATTCCCACCGTGGAACCCGAAGAGCTCGCCAGCTTCCTGAACGAGCTCGTCGATCGCTGTCTGCACGTCACTCCAGAATCGGGCGCAGAGCGAGTCGAACGCGCGCGAGATGGTCCCCTCCTCGCGCATGAACCACCCGGCGAACGCCGCACGAGCATCCGACCGCCGCCTCTCGTCGGGCGCTGGTCCACGATTCATGGCGGCGTGCATCCGCTGCCGCTGTTGATCCGCGAAGCACTCGAGCGCAGGCTCGATCTCCTCTTGCAGGAGCGCGCCCACATCGGCTCTCAATGTTTCGCGGGCTCTGCGCTGCACATCCAGAAGCCGCGTCTTCGCGAGCTCCAGCGCCATCGCCCGGCCCTCGAGCTCATCGACCGATGCGGTCAGCGTCGCGAGCTCCAAGCTCAGCTTCGCTCGCGCGTGCGACAAGATTCGCAACAGGTTCTCCGCGACGGACTCGATCCATGTCTCGCGTCGGCGCGTTCCCAGGAATCGCTGCAGCTCCTGCTCGAAGGCGACAAATGGGGCGTCGGCCGACAGAGCGGTTTCGTGATGGAGCCTGCTCGCCAGCGAGCGCTCCGCCGATACCGCGAAGATCGGCACTGCGGACCCGATCGCAAGCGCAATCTCGCGTTTTGCATCGGCGAGCCGCGTGCGCTCCCTATCCAATCGCGGAATACCCGACTCGTCGACCAGACAGA
>JASHUC010000512.1 GCA_030040235.1 Gammaproteobacteria bacterium
GACTCCCGCAGCCGACGTAGCTCCTCCGGAGTGAGCTTCGGCATCGCACCGGAACTCATGCGAGACACGCGCATCTCGACGCCCATGGGGACCGCCTCGGCTCGAGAGGCTCTACCGTCGATCTTTGGCATCAGGATATGCGGGCGAGTTCAAGCTGCGCCAGGCACCGGGAAAACTCGCCACCACAAAAACCAGGAACGCGCACTGTGCCCAAACCATCCAGTTGAGCGAAATATGGAAGTGCCGGAAGAACCACAGATTGTGAACCACGTCGGTGGAGATGATTGCAACCGTGGAGATGACACCGATCCGTGGGAACAGAATGAGCAAAATTGCAGCCAGCGGATCGAGTAATGTCAGTGACGTCCAGTACAACCGGGTGAACTGAGGGACGCCACCACCGTAGTCCCAGAATAGCCCGTGCTGCCAGATCGTTGCGGCGTGCGTGGACGTCCCCGCGAGCAAGCAGACGCCATAGATCGTGCGAAGAACGACCGCCGGTCTGCCTCCAATATACCGATCTCGGACGTGAGCTCCGGCTACTGGGTCGGCCACCACCTGTTCGTTACTCCTGATCGAGCTGCAGCCACGCGGTGTCGCCCTGTATCTGGATGCGGGTACCGAATGGACGCGACAGGCGTGCCAGGCGCGCGAGGATGTAGTTTCCCTTCGCACCACTGGCGCGTTGCGGCAGACCTCGCGTATCCAGGAACTGGTTGTTGGTGTACTCGCTGTGCACGTCGGGCTGACCTGAGCCGATGCTGTTGAGGATCACGGGCCGGAAGCGGACCGAGCGCAGCTTGCCGTGCACAAATTCCACCGAGGCGATCACGCTCTCCCACGCCATCGGCTCATCTATATAGGTCAGCACCGGAGGTACGTTGTAAATGAAGTTGCCGAGGTCGTAGAAAATCGGTTTGCCATGATAGATCTCAACGCCGTGCAGCAGCGGCGCACCATGCATCACCACGATATCGGCCCCGGCATCGATTTCCCGATGCACCCACTTTACCAGCCAAACATTCGGACGCAGCCGGGTGGGCATTCCCTCGGAGAAGAGCGTCGAAAAGGCCTCGTTGCCGAACACATGATTGTGTTGATAGACGATCACCAGATCTGCGTTACGCCGTGCTTCCCGGATGCTGCTGAGAATGCGACGCGCATCGTCGGCCTGCGGGTGATTGGCCGGCGCATCGGGGAGATCCGAGCTCGCTTCGTTGGGCAGCGTACCCGCCTCGACGCGCAGCTCGTTCACTCCCGGGTGCGCCGCGGCGGCGCGTGCCCCGGCCGGCAGCAGCCCCGAGGCACTGGCGACCAATGCGACCCTGCCGTGGGCAGTGCTGAGGTAGGCCGGCGCAGCGGCCGCCGCGAGCGTCAGACCGGTACCGGCATGGGCCATTTGGCGAAGGTCTGCCTCGCGCAGCGTGTTCACGACCCCGGTGACCTGCAGATCGAAGGCGTGATTATCAGAGAGAGCCAGGAGATTGAATCCCATCGCCTGCAACGCATCGAGTGCGTGTGGCGGAGCCAGAAAACCGCGCCCCTGATGCACGGTCTGGCCCGGCTCAGCGACCGCTCCCTCGAGATTGGTGAAAATCACATCCCCCGCGAGCATCGAGCGGATCCGGGCAAGCGCGGGAGGGTCCGTCGTTCGCAGATCCGAGCGGATCATCGCCTGTCCCGTCAGGGTCAGGGACAAAGGAGACTCTTGTGCTCGGGTGGCACTCGCGGCGCCGAGCCCCAGCAGCGCAAGAGCCACGATCGCTGTTTGCATGGTCCCTAAGCTTTATCAGTCCGGGCCTGAGGAGCACGTAGCGCTGACGCGCGCGACGGTATCCTAGCGCGGCAGCATGTGAGTGTTGCTTGGCCCATAGCCGGTGACGATGAGCACGACAGGCTCGTCCTGCGTCTCGGCAAAGTGCGGCTGACCGGCAGGCTCGGTATAGAAGCTGCCGGCCGGCAGCGCCTTCAGCGCCTGCGGCGCGAAGCGCGTTCCATAACCCATGTGCCAGGTTCCCGAGAGCACCAGCACCGCGCGATTGTCGCGGTGAGTGTGCGGCTGCACCCGCGTGTGTGCTGGAATGCTCACGCGCACGCTGTACAACCCGGGACGCCGCGAATCCCCGACCAGTGGGCTCATCTGCACCCCTGGACGAGTCGTGCCGGCGAGCGTGGCAAGTTCAGCCGGCGTCAATCGGCGCTCGGGCAGAGGTTGGTCGGCACGGATGGCTGGCGCGAAGGCGATTGCAAGCAGCAGCGCTGCGCACTGGAGCGGCATTTTCATGAATTGGGCCTCGAGATGGTGTCCCCTCCCCTGATTCAGAATAGCGCATCGGCCTTCAGAGGGAGGAAATTCCCTCTGACCGTCGCATCAGGGACAGACCTGCCGAAAGAAAATTCGCGCCGTGGAGACTAAGGGAGGAAAGGCGGATTCTGCGATGATCAAGCGCATCGCGGCGAGCTATGAAGCGAATTCGCGTCTGGCGGACGACTCCGCTAGTGCCAGAACTCTACCTCGAGGGCCTTGAGGTCCCTCCCCGTCCGCCTGATGCCGGCGACCATCTCTTTCGTCTCGCCGTTTTCAATCATGCCGGCGAAGAGCTTTACCGCAGCCAGCATGCCCGCATCGAAGGCCGCGCGCGCGACGGTAACGTCCCGTTTACTGGCACCATCGGCTACGGCAAACGCACGATATATCCGCCACAGCATCCTCGGTGATGGATAGTCCATAACTGCTCCTGCGGTTACTCCTCGATTGCGGGGCAGCCTCAGACAGCCGCTGGGTCTCCGACAAGCACTGCGGCCCGAGCGCTGCCTCTGGCGCAGTTGTCAGAATATGCCCGCGCTGCGGGGTGGACTGCGACACAGCGCACGGCTGCCAAGTGCCGCAGTGCGAGTGTCCTGCATTGCGTCGCAGGTTTCGGTTCAAGCTCGCAGGAAGCCTCTCGTCCTTGCTTCGTGCGGGCTGATATGTTCAATCCATTATGCCGCATGAGCACTTAATCCGCTTTACAATTCCGCGGCACGCTCGGGCTGAAGGAAGAACTACGCTCATGCGCCTTCTCGGCAATCTCATCTGGTTCATATTCGGCGGATTCATGATGGGGCTGGCATGGTGGATCGCGGGTGTGGTGATCGCGATCACGGTCATCGGCATACCGTTCTCCATCGCCGCCTTTCGCATCGGGACGCTCTCGTTCTGGCCGTTTGGCCGCGAGGTCATGGACCGTCCATCGCGCGATGAAGCCCACTCGATACTCGTGCTGATCGGCAACGTTCTCTGGATCCTTCTCTGTGGCCTTTGGCTCGCGCTCGGACACCTTCTCTGGGCGCTGCTGTTGGCGATTACGATCATCGGCATTCCTTTCGCCGTGCAGCATTTCAAGCTTGCGCAGCTCTCGCTGATGCCGTTCGGCAAAACCATCGTCGTGCTACCCAACTGACGGTACTGTTCCCTGGCCCCCTCATGGCGCGCCACCCGGCTTACCGGTGGTAGCCCCACGTTTGTAAAGAATCCTTAAATGACTTTCGATGTCCGCTCGACGCGTCCATACTGCGTCGAGGAGCCGTTGTCATGACCAGGCCCATCACGCTTTGCGCCACCACGGCCCCTTTGCACACCGGGGCATCGAACATGAAGCGACTTGCACTGATTGGATGCCTGACCTCCTGCTTCGTATCGCTTGGGACGGTGGCTGTCGCGCACCACTCGTTCGCCATGTTCGACAGGAGCCAGACGAAAACGATCACTGGAATGGTCAAAGAGCTGGACATGATCAACCCCCATGGATGGCTTCGCATGATGGTTGCAGATGACAAGGGTGTTCAGAACGAGTGGTCGCTGGAGTTGGGCGGTGCGGGCCAGTTGGAGCGATCGGGCTGGACGCGCAACGCCATTCATCCCGGCGACAAGATCGTGGTGCAGCTTCATCCGCTGCGGGACGGCTCTTACGGCGGGCAACTCATCTCGGTGACCTTGCCGAACGGTCAGGTGCTTGGCGGACGCCGGGCCTTCGGCCCGTAGACTCCGGAACCGGTTGCCGAGGTTGCCATGAGGATAACGGCTGCGATTCTGGTGGTGGCCTCGCTCGCCCCGCTCGCGGCTGTCGCCCAAGACTGGAAGGTGTACACGTATCCCGAGGCAGGGTTCGCGGTCCAGTTGCCGGTGCCACCGACCGTGGAAAAGAGCACGTTCAGGACTTCCTCCGGCATGTCGTTGCCCCTGACGCGCTATGTGGCCCGACAGGACCGAATGGTCTACACGCTGGACATCGTCGATTTTTCGAGCCTCAACGCAGAACCAACCAGCACGATCGCGGAGGCGGAGAAGTCCTTTGGCACCTCTGGCAAGGTCACCGTCGCCATCGACGCCCGTATCAATCGATCGTTCGGCCGGGAACTGAGCGTCACCGGCACCGATGGAAGTCGCTCCGCCGTCGCCATCTTCTTCATCAACCGGCATCTGTTTACGCTGGTCGGCCGGTCGTCGCCACCCGACGCCATCGCAAGATCGGGTGATGCCGTTCGCTTCCAGCAATCGCTTCAGTTTGTGGGCGCCAACGGCGGTTTCGGGGGATTCGGTCGCTTCGGGGAGGGTGGTCGAGGGCGGTTCAGGGGCGCCTTCAATCCGCAGGCCTTGACTGCATGCAAGGGGAAATCAGCCGGTGACATCGTTGAGCTCGATACACCTCGCGGGACGGTCCCCGCGACCTGCACCTTGATTGCGCGGCCGAACGGGCCGCCCATTCCACCCACCGGCACACCAAATAAACAAGAGAGCCACACGCCCTCACCGTGAGGCGCGCGAGCATCGATGTCGCACAGACACCGGGCGGGGGTGCGACGTTCAGCTTAAGGTTCTGAGGACTATGAAGCGCAAGGTCGTGACGGCGCTCCTCACCTTGCTGCTCACGGGCTGTGCCACTCAGGCCCACATCGAGCGCACACGGGCTGCGCTCCTGACGCACTGTGCGGTGCTCCCGATCACCCAGCGCGGCGCCTGCGATCGAGCGCAGCTCAATGCCGACCTGCCAGGGTGGCGGCACATGCGCGGAGGCGACTTGGTGGAGGCCCTGGTCACGGCGTATTACCACGTCGGAACCGAAGTTGCGGCGGGCCGGATCACTGCTGCGCAGGGCGAAGCGCAGATGGCGAGAGTACAGGCAGCTCTCTTGCAGATCGGGAACCAGCGGGCCAACCGCCAGCAGGCAATCGCTCGCGCTATGATGAACGCGGGTATCACGCTCATTCCGGCCGATAAGAAGCCACGCTGACGGACGGGCCCGAGATCCATTTCGATCGCGCCGAAGGCGCGCGCCACGGAATCGGCTGAGCTCACGTTTTTCCGCCATGACTCGCAGAGCGCTCAGGTCGCCGCGCTGATCACGATATCGGAGAGACGCTGGAAGCGCTCGACGTTGGCGTTGCTCTCCATCACGCCTGCGGACAAGCACACGAAGGTGAGATCGCGCTCAGGATCAACCCAGTAGAGCGTCGTGCCCGCGCCGTAGTTTCCGAATGTACCTGGCGATGCGAGCGTGCCGAAGAGATGATGGCGCATGGCCGTACCACGCAGCGAGAATCCGAGTCCGAGGTAGGCCGGCTCCGGCGCCCAGCCCAGGTCACGAGAGCGCGCGGCTTCGAGCTCGTTCGGCTTCTCCCCCGTCCAGTTGCGGCGCGCCAGCTCGAGCATCGCCGGTGACACTACGCGACGGCCGTTGTGCGTTCCGCCCTGTCGCAGCATCTCGGCGAAGCGGAACATATCGGGCACCGTCGAGGCGATGCCGACCCACGGCATCTCTGCGTGCTCTTCCTCGAAGGCGCCGTTCGGACCGAGATTGCTGTGGCCTTTATGTCCGATCGGGTAGTTGCCGCGAAAGTCAGGCACGACCTTGCGCGACTTCAAGTCCGCTCGCACGCCGACGGAGGTGTCCTTCATTCCGAGCGGATCGAGGATTTCCTCCTGGACGATCGTGCGGTACGGCCTGCGCTTGGGGTCGGTGCGGCGGACCGCCTCGCCGAGCAGCACGTGATTGACCAGCGGCGAATAGGAGACTTTCTCGCAGGGCGGATCGACAGGCCTGACCACCTCGATCACCGCGGCGACCATTTCGTCGAACCGATCGATGTACATCCCGGGCTTCACCTCGAAGATGATCGGGAACCCCGCCTGATGCGAAAGAAGATGCCAGACCTCGATGCGCTCGCGCCCGTGGCCGGAGAACTCGGGAATGATGTCGGTGATGCGCGTCGTGAGCGCGAAGTGGCCGAGCTCGATCGCGCGAAACGTGAGTACGTTGGTGAACGCCTTCGTCACCGAGA
>JASHUC010000513.1 GCA_030040235.1 Gammaproteobacteria bacterium
GCGGCGGGTGGACGACGCGCGCGACCGGTACGTGGCGGCGCTCAAGCGCATTGCCCATGCCGAGGAGCCGCTCTCACCGGAGGACCAACGGATCCGCGACCTCTGGGGAAGGGACGCCACTCCCGAGCGGCTCCTCGAGGCGACCGACCACGTCCGCTTCCAGCTCGGCCAAGCCGACCGCTTCCGGGCCGGCCTCGAGCGCTCCGGGCAGTGGGAAGCGCACATCGCGGAGACCCTTGCCAAGCTCGGTCTGCCGCCCGAGCTCGCCGTGCTGCCGCACGTGGAGTCCTCGTTCAACCCCGCGGCCCGCTCCAAGGCCGGTGCCGCCGGCCTGTGGCAGTTCATGCGCACGACCGGCAGGCGCTACATGCGCATCGACTCGGCGGTGGACGACCGGCTCGATCCGTTCCGATCCACCGAAGCGGCCGCGCAGCTCCTCTCCTACAACTACCGTCTGCTCGGGACCTGGCCGCTCGCGATCACGGCCTACAATCACGGCGCGGCCGGGATGCGCCGCGCGGTCGAGTCGCTCGGCACGCAGGACATCGCGACCATCATCCGCGATTACCACACGCCGTCGTTCGGCTTCGCCTCGCGCAACTTCTACGTGTCCTTCCTCGCTGCGCTCGAGGTCGACCAGAACCCCGAGAAGTACTTCGGCCACCTCCGGCGCGCCCCGGAGGCGCACTTCCAGGAAGTCGCGCTGCCGGTGCGCGCCTCGGTGAATGCGCTCGAGCGCGCGCTCGGCGTCGATCGCGACACGCTGCGCGCGCTCAATCCGGCGCTGCGCGCGGCGTGCTGGCGGGGGATCCGAGCGGTGCCGAGGGGCTATCGACTGCGTTTGCCGCTCGGGGACACGCACTGGACCGCCGCGCTCCTCGCCCAGCACCTCGGCCCCGCGGGAGCGGCGGGACCCCTCCTCGCGAGCAACACTCTGCCGCGCAACAGCGCCCCGGCGGGCGCGCTCGCCGATACCTCGCTCTCCGCTTCCGCATCCCTGCGGCATCGCGTGCGCCGGGGTGAGACCTTCGCCCGTCTCGCCGAGGAGTACGGCACCAATGCCACGGCGCTCGCGACGCTCAACGGCATGAGTGCCAGCGCACGGCTGCGTGCAGGCCGCTATATCCGCGTGCCGAGCGAGCCTGCCGTTGTGCCCGTCGCGCTGCAGCCCCTGCCGGTGAGCGCCGACCGCATCGGCGGGACCGCGCAGGAGCTGCCCGACAGTACGGCGGCGGCCGCTGTCGCGCCCGATGCCGGCCTCTACGTCGTTCAGAGCGGGGATTCACTCCCCGAGATCGCCTCGAAGGTCGGGCTCTCCGAGTCGCAGCTTCTCGAGCTCAATCATCTCCCCGACCCCGATTTCATCTTCGAGGGGCAGCTGTTGCTGGTGGGCGCGAACGGCTCGGCGGAGGTGGGCCCGGCTGCGCGCGGCGCGGCGAGCCCGGCCACACCCTCGAGCACGGCCGGCAAGGCCGTTTCCGCCGGCCCCGCGCTCGCGGGCGGTGTGCCGACCGAGGTCGCCCAGCTCGAGAGCGACGAGGATGCCCAGGCGGTCGCCTCGGTCGCCAAACCCGCATCACTCTCGCAGCCGGTCTCGGCCGAGCAGGAAGAGGCGCTCGGACCGGGCCTCGGACCCGCGGCCGTGCAGGCGACGGCGAGCGCCGATCCGACCGATTACTCGATTGCCGAGAACGACACCATCGTCGTCGCCGCCGCCGAGACACTGGGCCACTACGCGGACTGGCTCGGCGTGCCGGCCTCGAGCCTGCGACGCCTGAATCACATGCGCTATGGCCGGCCGGTGGTGATCGGTCACCGCGTGAAGCTCGATTTCGGCAAGGTATCGCGCGAGGAATTCGAATCGAAGCGGCACGAGTATCACCGGGCGCTCGAGGCGAGCTACTTCGCGGCGCACCGCATCGCCGGCACGGAGACTTATGTCGCGCGGCGCGGCGACTCGCTGTGGAATCTGACGCTGCGCTACCAGCATCTGCCGATCTGGCTGCTGCAGCAGTACAACCCCGATGTCGATTTCAGCGCCATGCGGCCCGGGACCCAAATCGTGGTGCCGCGAGTTGAGAACCTGAGCACTGGGTCCTGAGGCAAAGCGACCCTATAATCCGCTGACCGAGGCCTTGACAGTATTCAGAGCCGATGACGCACAGGGATCGACGCGACGCTGAGCCCTCCTGCCGGGTGCAGAGCCTCGCCACGGTGGCGCTGCTCGCCATCGCGCTCGCCGCAAGCTCCGCCGGCCTCGCACACGACCCGCAGCCGCAGGCGGAACGGGTGTCCGTCCGTACCCCCATTCCGGCTTCCTCCGAGACCGGTGCGCAGCCGCTCGGCGCGGCCGAAGCCCTGCCGCTTGCGGACCACATCGTGGTGCGCAAGTCCCTGCGTCGCATGTACCTCATGCGTGGCAGCGTCGTGCTGCGGTCCTACAAGATCGCACTCGGACTCAACCCGGTCGGACAGAAGGAGCGCTCGGGCGATTACCGCACGCCGGAGGGTCGCTACTTCCTCACCCGCCGCAATCCTCGCAGCGAGTATTTCCTCTCGATCCAGGTGTCCTATCCCAACGAGAGCGATCTCGAGCGCGCGCGGCGTCATCACTGGGCCGCGGGTGGCTCGATCATGATCCACGGGCTGCCGAATCTCCTGCGCCGGCCGCCCGGCTACTACGAAAAGTACGACTGGACGGACGGGTGCATCGCGGTCTCGGATTCGGACATGCTCGAGATCTGGCTCATGACCGGCGAGCGCACCCCGATCGATATTCTGCCCTGAAGGCCGCTCGCGCCTTGGTTTGACCTACAATTCCAGTGTCCGTGGAAAGCAGCATCGTCATCCCCGAGTTCGTGGATGCGCGCGTCGGTCCGCGCGGTAGCCTCGAGAACCTGTCCCAGGCGGAGATCGGGAAGCTCCTCGATTCGAGCCAGCGTGGGCTCTACAGTCTCTTCCGCAAGTGTGCCCTCGCCGTGCTCAATACCGGTGCGGATACCGATAACGCGAAGGAGATCTTCGACCGCTATCGCGACTTCGAGGTGGAGATCCTCAGGCAGGCGTGGGGGGTCAAGCTCGAGATGCGCAACGCCCCCGCTGCGGCGTTCGTCGACGGGGAGATGATCCGCGGCATCAAGGAGCACCTCTTTGCGGTGCTGCGCGACGTGGTCTACATCGCCAACGAGATCACCGAGAGCGGACGCTTCGATCTCACCGACTCGGCCTCGATCACCAACGCCGTGTTTCACATTCTGCGCAACGCCCGCGTGCTCGATTTCAAGGCACGCCCGAATCTCATCGTGTGCTGGGGCGGGCATTCGATCGGGGAGAGCGAGTACCAGTACACGAAGAAGGTCGGCTACGAGTTCGGGCTGCGCGGGCTCGATGTGTGCACCGGGTGCGGGCCGGGCGCCATGAAAGGCCCGATGAAGGGCGCCACGATCGGGCATGCGAAGCAGCGCATCTCCGAGGGGCGCTACATCGGGCTCACCGAGCCCGGAATCATCGCCGCCGAGCCGCCGAACCCGATCGTCAACCAGCTCGTGATCATGCCCGACATCGAGAAGCGCCTCGAGGCGTTCGTGCGGCTCGCTCACGGCATCGTGCTGTTCCCGGGCGGCGCCGGCACCGCCGAGGAGATTCTCTACCTCGCCGGCATCCTGCTCGATCCGGCCAACCGCGATCAGCCGCTGCCGGTCGTGCTGACGGGGCCGCGCTCGAGCGCCGGCTACTTCGAGCACATGAGCCGCTTCATCGGTGCAACGCTCGGTGCCCAGGCCCTCGAGCGCTTCACCGTGATCATCGACGATCCGGCCGGGGTCGCCCGCCACATGGTGCGCGCCATGGAGGCGGTGCGCGAGTTTCGCAAGGAGCGCAACGACTCCTACAACTTCAACTGGCTGCTCTCGATCGATGTCGAGCTGCAACGGCACTTCGAGGTGACCCACGAGTCGATGGGGGCGCTCGAGCTCAAGCGTTCCCAGCCGGTGCACCGATTCGCGGCCCATCTGCGCCGCGCGTTCTCCGGGATCGTCACCGGCAACGTCAAGGAGTCGGGCATTCACGCGATCGAGCGCTACGGCCCCTACGAGCTCTCGGGCGACGCGGAGACCATGCACCTGCTCGATGAGCTGCTCACGGCGTTCGTGGAGCAGCGGCGGATGAGGCTTCCCGGGGCGGTCTATCGGCCCTGCTATCGCCTGGTCGCGTGACATAAGGGCGCCGAGCGGCGCGCGTGCAGCGGACTTGCAGGCGCGTGCTCATGCGCTGCGGCCGCGCCTGTGAACCAGTTCCTGTCGTGCGGCGCCCGCAAATTCGTACCCTGCGGCAAGTGATTCAGGAGTCGTCATGAGCTCATCCGACAGGACGCGAGGCGCTCCGAGCGCGCCCCGGGCCGTGGAGCCCGCACCGTCGCCGGGCAATGCCCAGGACCCCTATGGAAAGTGGCTGGATCGGATGCAGCGTGCCCGAGCGCGCCACGCGGCGATCACCAAGAATCTGCACACCTGGTCGAACTACAAGAGCTGGGCCGAGCAGGTGAAGGATTCGTGGGACGCCGAAGAGAAGAAGAAGTAGTCACGATCCCGCCTCCGATCCCGCTTCCGTACCCGCCGCCGCGCTCTCCGGGCTGAGCGGAGTCGCAGCCCCGACGGGCTGCTCGAGCCAGGCGATGAGCGGCTCCCACTGCTGCACGTCCTCACGCACCAGGTAGCTCTTCATCTCGTGCACACCGAGGCCGAGCTCCGTCGAGCGCACATAGTTCTGGGAGTCGCGAATGGTCGCGACGATCGGCACCCCGAGCGTCTGCAGGAAGCGGATGAGCGACTGGAACGTGAGGGTATTGCGCCGCACGCGGTTGGCGACCACACCGAGGCGGTTGTCCTCGCGGCGAACCTTGGCAATGAGCAGCAGGTCGCGAATACAGCGCGAGCAGGCATGAATGTCGATGTCCGACGGCAGCACGGGCACGAGGATCTTGTCGGCGGCCCGTGTGAGCTCGGGCATCTCGTGCGCATCGACCGCGGCGGGGGTATCCACGATCACATGCGTCGCGCCGTCGGGAGCGCGCAGCTGGAAGCTCCGAGTCGTGCGCCCGCCGGTCTCGAACGCCGCGATCGCGTAGACCCACGGCTGAGTCGGGTGCCGCTTCTTCACCCATCGCAACGAGGAGCCCTGCGGATCGTAGTCCATCAGGACCGGCATTTGCTGACGCGAGGCAAAGTAGCTCGCGAGGTTTACCGCAATGGTCGTCTTGCCTGAGCCTCCCTTCGGATTCAGGACGACTATGCGCTGCATGAACACGTCCTGGATGCGCGGTCCCGCTCGAAGCCTACGCAGGCCGCGCGAGCGAGGCAAGGCGCAAGACGCATTGTCAACTCGCGATTGGCGGGAGACTCGAGCGATGATCCATCGTTGGCTGACTGAGAAGTCGCGCACACCGAGCGGCAGGTGTGCCCCGTAGAGTCGCGCACGTGGAGCGCTTGCTGCAGCTGTGGGACGAGCTCGATGATATCGTCGGCCTCTGCCGTCACGTGGCGCTGTCTGCCGCGGACGAGTTTGCCGCAGTCGCAGCGCCGGTCGCTGCAGCGGCCTCGGCACTTGCCGGCGGGCTGCTCGCCCTCAACTGGCAGGCCCACATCGTCATCCTGAGTCACCAGTCCATTCCCTGGATCGGCTGATCCGGCTCCCGCCTCGATGAGGACCTGCACGGCCGCGCCGTGCGAGGCCTGAGCGTGCCCGGCGCCGTGCGCGGCATGCCGCCGACTTGAAAAACGGCCCGCGCTTCCCCACATGGCTCGCTCGCCGCCGTATGTTCGGGAGCTAAGCATGCCGGATTCGACGAAGCAGACGCTCGGCTTCCAGGCCGAGGTTCGCCAGCTGCTCAAGCTGATGATCCACTCCCTGTACAGTCACCGGGAGATCTTCCTGCGCGAGCTCATCTCCAACGCCTCCGACGCGAACGACCAGCTGCGCTTCCAGGCGATCGCCGCGCCGCAGCTGCTGGCGGAGGACCCGGATCTCAAGATCTGGGTGGACTGCGACCGGGAAGCGCGCACGGTCAGCATCCGCGACAACGGCATCGGCATGACCCGGGAGGAGGCGATCGCTCACCTCGGGACCATTGCCAAGTCGGGTACGGCCGAGTTCTTCAATTCGCTCTCGGGGGACCAGCAGAAGGACTCGCAGCTCATCGGGCAGTTCGGGGTCGGATTCTATTCCGCCTTCATCGTCGCCGACCGCGTCGAGGTGCTCACCCGCAAGGCGGGCGTGCCGCCCGCGCAGGCCGTCCACTGGGAGTCGAGCGCCGAGGGGGACTTCACGGTCGAGGGCGCAACGCGCGATGAGCGCGGCACGAGCGTCGTGCTGCATTTGAAGGCGGATGCCGAGGAGTTCGCCGAGCCGTCGCGCCTGCGCGAGCTCATCCAGCGCTACTCCGATCACCTGAGCTTTCCGGTGCTGATGCGCAAGGCGGAGGGCCGGGACAAGGAGGCGCGCAGGCAGTCGCCGCCCGAGTACGAACCGGTGAACCAGGCCAAGGCGCTCTGGAGGCGCCCGCGGGCGGAGATCACCGACGAGGAGTACGGGGAGCTCTACCGGCACATCGCCCACGACATCGAGGGTCCGCTCGCCTTCAGCCATAACCGCGTCGAGGGCAAGCGCGAGTACACGAGCCTCATCTACGTCCCGAGCCGGGCGCCCTTCGACCTTTGGCAGCGCGATGCGGCCCGGGGCCTCAAGCTCTACGTCAGGCGCGTCTTCATCATGGACGAT